>NZ_JAUBQW010000072.1:0-31894 GCF_036701485.1 Microcoleus sp. Pol11C3
AAGCCTTATCTTTAGTTGAGTTTGAATATATCGGTCGCTCCTATTCATAGTTTGCGATCGATTATTCAGCAAGCCCTTATTAGTGATTGAGACAGCGGTTTGCAACCGCCTGCTTTAGAAACACTCTTCCCTTTTTTTGTGCCCGGTTTCGTGTTAAGAGTTCTTTTGAGATTCTAAGCCTTTACCTTACCGAAATGACCGTCGCTATCATGCTACTGAGATTGTGGAGTTGAGTTTCATAATATGATACGCAGCGCGTACCCTAGGTTAATAAGGTGCGCGCTTGACGCTTGACGCTGAGATGTACGGAGAGGGTGGGATTTGAACCCACGTTAGAGTTACCCCTAAAGTAGTTTTCGAGACTACCGCATTCAACCGCTCTGCCACCTCTCCAATTGACTTGAGATGCGAGCTAAAAGTATTTTACCGCACAGTGCACCACATTGTAAATCTTTATAAAAAAGAAGTTTGATTTTCTTCAGATTCCAAAGTGGTCTTAAATCCCCCTGCTGGAGTCCATTGAAGGGCTCCGTCGCGCCCTGTCCAGAATATCTGAGTTTTGCTTTGGCGCAGTAGGGCTGCGGTTTCTGGGTCTATTTCGTTAGCAGATGCGATCGCCACTTGTGGCCCAACTGCGCCCAATAACTCAGCCGTCAGGGTTTTTCCTGACCACCACAGCACTTGAGCCGGCTTCAAGGTTCCCGTTGCTGCCAATTTTTTTTGCGCTTCCGGTGTCATTTCACCGACGAGCAACCAAGTTCGATTTCCCACCAGGAATTCTACCACCGGAATCTCCGCATTCACCAACTGCAACCGCGTCGAACCCAGATCAACTGTACTGTTAGTTTCTAAAGGAAAGTAAACGCCTTGGCGAGATTGCACAGCCCTCATAAATTCCTGATTGTTGCCGCGGTGAATTTGTTTCGGAGCAGGGTTATCATAAAATGTTTTAATTGGCAAGCGTTCTAGTAATTTTCCCCAACCGCCGCTCAAACCTAAATGAGCGTGAGTGGCGATCGCAAAATTCACAGAATTAACTCCTTGCTGCTGCAAAAAAGGCAAAACTGTAAACCTTACGGTATTTTCATCACCGCTATTAATTAGCGCCACTTTTCCCCTATCTTGAATTACTAACACTGGCTCGCCAGATGTCGCCAGCAAAGTAACTTGAAATAAAGATGATTGAACGTGCCAAGCTGGCAAAACTATGATACTTATTCCCGCCACCAGCGCCAGCGGTAAAATCCAAGCAGATGAAAAACTCGGTCGCGAAACAACTCTACTTTTACCCTTATTCTCTCTTCCTTCTTCCTTCTTCCTTTTGCCCTCTTCCTTCTTCATTTTGCCCTCTTCCTTCTTCCTTCTTCCTTCTTCCTTCTTCCTTCTTCCCCCGATCCAAACCCAGCAAATTAAACTGTAAAGCGCTATTAGCTGAAACACCGATACTTGACCGACAGCTACCGAATTACCGGGTAATTGCGAGAAATATTGGGCGATCGCAATTAACCCCTTTGCCGGATAATCGAGCAGTTGCGCTAAAACACTGCCAGCGGGCGGAAAAATCAATCCAGCTAAAGCGCTAACCATCCCGCCAATACTCAAAATCCACAGCAAAGGAGCCGCAATAATATTAACTAAAATGCTGTAAGGTGATACCACACTAAAAACATAAAGTAACAGCGGCAGCACCCAAACTGAAGCGGCGATTGGAACCACAACAATCGAAGCGATCGCGGGCGGCATCCAGTCCAACTTTGCCATCAGTGGCGGCGTTGTCACGATCAACCCCAAAGTTGCCAAAAAACTCAGTTGGAAACCTAAATCCCAAATCCACAAAGGGTTAACCAGCAGTAAAATAGTAGCCGCGATTAACAGCAATCCCAGCGGCTTAACTTGGCGGTTCAGCACCAAAGCAAATAGTGTTCCAAATCCCATCAAAGCGGCGCGGCATACTGAAGCTTCAAAGCCAGTTAATCCCACGAGCAAAAACAAAGCACTGACGCCAAAACTAAATTGTAATTGTTTGGAAAAACGCCTGGTTAAACCTAGAAATAAAGCCAAAACCATCGAAACTTGAGTGCCCGAAGCTGCGATCGCGTGTGCCAATCCAGCCTGCACAAAATAGTCGCGGATGTTGTAAGGTAAATCTACTGCTTGTTTGCCGAGGGCGATCGCACTTATCAAGGGCCCTTCCGGAACATTTAACTGCGATAGTTGCGATCGCACGATCCGCTGCCGCATCGCTTGAATTTTCGATGGCTGCATCCCGCTTGACTCCCAGAAAGCAGTCGTTTGGCTGTTAACTCGATTTACATCCGCGATCGCATTTTCTCTCTTCCAATCAATCTGACGCCCTTTGAGCCCTGCAAAAGCTCCTTCTCTGGCTAAATATGCTTGAAAATCAAAAGCCCCTGGATTCGACGGCGGCTGCGGTTTGTACAAGGAACCCACAACTGCGATCGTATTGTCAGCGTACAAACCCGTTGCTTGCAGGAGGGGCACTGTAACGTAGAGTTTACCGGAGACTGGGCGGTTGACAACTGCTCCTCCCTCGCCACCGTTGATTTCGCTAACCAAATCTGTTTCTAGCCAAAATTGCGATCGACCCGATCGAGTCAATCGAGGCGTACTGACAACTCTACCGCGAACTGTCACTGCCACTTCTTGAGTGTTTCCAACCGCCGGAATCAGTTTGCTGATGTCATCTACTGCCGGTTGGGGCGATCGAACTGCAAAATAAACGCTACCTAAAAATGCCACCAAACCCGCCACAGCCCACACCCATTTTGCTCTCGGCAGCATCTCCAATAAACTCAATTCTTCCCTGGCATCTAAGGGTTCTTCAAGAGCATTTTGTTTTTGTCTACTGCGTCTTTTCTTAGTAACTTTTACATAATTTTTATTTAAATTCCGCAACAATTTTGGCAGGGCGATCGCCACCGCTATTCCCAAAGCAAGTATCCCATATCTACCCCAAGGAACCGCTGTAGAAATCAATCCCAAAATGTAAGCTAGACAGAAAATGACACCCGTTACTTGATTCATTAATTAGTAATTCAGAGGGGGAATATTTCAGAGAAATCGATGCCGGACTTATGCACTCCTTACCCAATAAACCGGGTTTTTCAACCGGGGTAAAGAGCTAAACGACGTGGATTTGCATAAAAAACCAGGTTTCTGATTACCCGTGCGTAAGTTATGGCAAAATTTCTTTCCTTACATTCTTTCCCTTCCCGTTCCCCTTCCTCTTCCTCTTCTAAATAGACAGCCCCAATTTTAAACCGAAAGCCGCGTGCAGCACCATAAGTGCAAGGGCCGTCGTGCCTAAATAAGCGTGAACCGCGCGCAGTGCTAGCTTATTGCCCCCAAAACCCGTTAGCGAAATCAAGCTGCCAATAGCCAGTAAAACCAGCACTGCCGAACCTGTCCAAAAATGTGGACTTTCCATGACAGGCTGGTGCTGCATCACCAGCGACAGCAAGCCGCCTGTATAGCCCAAAGCTAGAAACAGAAACATCCACGGTGCAAGCTTGCGGTGATCCGAGCGACTTTTGAGTGCGACATCTTTATCGGTGGCCAAACGTCCCTGCCATCCCGTATACCCGACAAAACTGCCCATCGCCACTACCACGATCCCCATCATTACAGGGTGGCCCCAATGGGTAATTGGTTCGGGAATTCCCAGACTGCGAAATTGACTGGCGATGGGTTCTAGAAGTTCGCTTAAATTTACCATTTGCTTGAGATTCCTAACTTTGCGATCGCTAATTTTGGTTTAACCAACAACTTACTATAAATAGCAATATACGAATCGCGATTTTCAATCACTGTTTCCAGCCAGAAGCCTGTATAAAATAAAAGAGCCCGACACAGGAGAAGTGTATTGCCTAGCCTCAGCAGGGGATCTGGCATTTTAGTTAATTTGAGCTGAGCAGTATCCAGTTTTTTGTCCCCACACCACTAAGAGGATGCTATGGCAGACGGCGCTATGATTAAGCCTTACCGATTTTTGCAGCTAATTGCTCAACTGTTCGCCTACGCCTACTCAGCACTGATTGTCGGCTATCTGATTCTGAGACTGATCTTTTGGGACAGGCTGTGGCCGGTTGCCTTGATGGGGGATTTTGTTCCTTGGATTTTCTTGCCAATCTTCCTGCTACCAATTCTAGGGTTTTTTCTCATAAAGAAACGCTGGTTCGCGATTGTTTCATCTGTGGCTAGCCTCTGCCTGCTGGGTTGGCTACACGTCACCTACTTTTCTCCCCAGCCGGCGAACATCAGTGACTCCCAGCCAACGCTCAAGGTTTTTTCTCTCAACCTCGGCTGGCATCACAAATCCCCACAAGCTTTGGTTAACCTAATTCAGGAAGAAAAACCAGACCTCATTTGTTTGCAAGAAATTAAGGAGGATTACGCCAAAGAAGTATTCTCTAAGTTGGCCGCATTATACCCACACCACCTGGGGCGCGGATACCATGTGATTCTCAGCAGATATCCTATTCGCTCTTTCCAAAAGTTAAAGCTAGCCGGTGGGAACGAACCACAGCAACGAGCTATTATCGCAATGAACCAGCAAGATGTAGTTCTTTATAACATTTCAACAACCCCACCGTGGTTTCGCCAGCATAAAATTTTGCCTTTCCTCAAAATCCCAGTTTACGAGTACGGCGACCGACCGGCACAAATTCAAGATTTAGTATGGCGACTCCAGAAAGAAACGCTGCCGACTATTGCCGCTGGGGACTTTAATCTGACTGACCAGTCTCAAGACTACTATTATTTGAAAGCGGTTATGCAAGATGCTTTCCGAACAGCAGGAGTGGGTTTTGGCTTTACTTTTCCTCAGGGGTGGGATCTGAGTTTACTGGTTAAACAGTTAAACTGGAAATTAACTTTTCCCCTGGTGAGGCTTGACTATGTTTGGTATTCTCAGCACTGGGTGGCGAAATCAGCCAAGGTTTTACCGCCAATTGGTTCAGAGCATCTGCCAATGTGGGCCCAACTGCGGATGCGACCTAAATTGGGACGAGTGTAGGGGGTGCACAACACCTTTGTGAGGCTACCATAATGGAATTGGTGTCAATTAGCTCCGGGCGAAGATCATGATGCTGTTGGCGAATCCGTGAACGGTGACACCCTACATTTGCTCCCATCGCACCCCTCTTAGATCATTTCCGGTAATTACCCGCAATTAATTTTTCTTTCCCTGTTTCTCTTTCTTCTTCCTTCTTGGCGTAGTTGGCATCTTGGCAGTTCATTATTAAACCCCCCACTGAAACAAAGTATTGATTCGCCAACAGTCTCATGGAATTCGCGGCTATCCAAACAAGGAATTTTAGACAAATGAAGATGTTTTCAATCAAGCACACAGTAATTGCTCGAATTAAGCCTTACCGGCTTTGCATTTGAGTGCTGAATCGCCCCTAGGCCATAGCCTCCGGTATGCGCTTCACCCAATCTTCACAGCCTAATCCTCACTCTGGATGTTAAATTCTACCTGACTGCTCCAAGTTAATTTCAATTCCTTGACTTTTGAATGCCAAAGTGAGAAATTAACATCGCAGCCGACGAGCACTCACGCTTCTACATTTTGCTAATCGCTCTCAAGGGAGAATCAACTGCTGAAAAAAAACTAGAGGTTCCAAGTTTGAGACTTTTTGCATAAAGTATGCCGTCTGCCCGATGAGAGTTCGATCGACTGAGCGCTAAACTGAGCGTCTCAAGGCACCCTGAGAGCACCCTTGTCTGTTGAGCAGCAATCACTGTGCAACACGTCAACCCTCTCAACTAACTCGCTGGGGATTCGGTTTTAGCAGACAAGCACCCACTTTCTTGCGTCGCCTTCCTCGGAACCGTGCAATCGCTACACTCACTGCGCCGTCGCTAAAGTAGCTTCCGAAGGTTGGATTTGATACTTTACGAGATTTGCCAGTTCTTGTAACTGATTAATCGCTTCTGCACCTTCTAGTTTCATGAGTTCGCGGTCGTCCCGCATCTCAGTCCAAGTGATACCGTAATCTGACACTAAAAATCGAATCAGATGGTTGTCCGTCAAACTGACCATAAATGAGGCACTGTTCATCTGACCCCCGCAAGTGTAGCAGGATGCCAGATAACCCCGATGCTCTAGCACGATCGCTAAAGCTTGGAGGTTCATTACCAAATCTTGAACGAATTTACGGTGTTGTTCTGCAAGTCTCAGAAACACAGTTCTCCTCCTATCACCACACCGTGTATTTTACATCCCATTTAATAATTTCTTAATAAGTGGGTATTTAGGTGCTGGTTCAGTATACGTTTAGTATGCTCAAAAAAAATCGGATTAGCGACCTCTTCAGCCTACCTATACTAGATTAACCGAGTTGTGCTCGAAACGAAGTATCAGCAGCGACATTCAGCCAAAACAGGCTCTCGCGGGGGACTCCAGCGTGAAAAATTCCCTGCTGTAAAGGCTGATTCAGCCGTCGGAGAGCCCAAACATACAAATAACTAATGATAGTAATCAAATTAGTTAAGTATAAGAGTTCAATCACCCTGGGGATACTCGTCCCAAAGCGTCGTCGTCTGCCGCAAGCTCCTAAAATCGCCATTCCCCAAAATCAAGTGATCCAGCAGCGGAATCGACAAAAACTGTGCTCCCGCCAGCAACTGTCGCGTCAAAGCAATATCCTCCGGGCTTGGTTCCACAATCCCCGATGGGTGATTGTGCGAGATAATCGCCCGCGTCGCACCCTGGCGGATCACCTCGCGAAAAATATCCCGTGGGTGAGCCAAAGTTTCCGTTGCTGTGCCGATCGTAATTACCTGAGTACCCAGCAGCCGATTTTTCACATCCAGCAACACCACAGCAAAACGTTCCTGAGACTGCCACATCAAATCCTGACTCAGGGCGTCCGCGGCCGCTTGGGGAGAGTCAACCACAGCCATTTCCGGTGGTCGCGACTGAAACACCCGCTTCCCCAACTCCACCGCAGCCAAAATCGAAGTTGCCTTGGCAGGGCCAATCCCGTGAATCTGCGTCAACTCCTGAACGCTAATACTGCGTAGCACAGCCAGAGGATCACGGTGGTGCAAACTCAACTGATTTAAAATATACTGTCCGAGCCCGACGGCGGAAAGTTTGCCGGGTCCCTGACCAGTACCCAGGAGAATCGCAATCAATTCCGCAGTCGCCAAACTTTTCGGGCCACCCGCCATCAACCGTTCCCGTGGCCGTTCACTCGTTGGCAAATCGACAATTCTCAAGCTGTAAGTCATAGCTGCACCCGCACCGCAAGCTCAACAATTACACAATTTTAGCCGATCGATTTGCGTTCTTCAATTCGTACAATCACCGAAAAAAGCCTTGATCATTAACAGAGGCTGTTGGCAGATAAAATCTAAGGCAACGTTTCACAAGCGATCGAGTCTTTAAGTAGTAGTTCCGAATTAATTACACAATATTTCTCCTGAAACCCTTGCCCAGCAAGGAGTCTTTATGTAATTAATTTTGTGTGGTTACTTATCTCGATCGAGCTTAAACGGATCGCCCGGATATGCCTCCAACACTCGCTGCGCTTCAGCTTGAGTCGCAAAGTCAGAACAGTTGCAATCCGAGTTAACGCAACTCGGAAAATCGGCACTTTTAACCTTCGCTTTAGAAGACTTGTCAATAACTTTTTTGGTATCTTCCTTTGGCTGCTGTGCATCAAGAGCAATCTCTGCGGTTCGTTCAACAGATTTGACTGAAGATGGCAATTTGCGATCGGGCACGGCGGCGAAAGCAAGTGCAGGCGCCTCCGCAGAAATTGCAGCTTTCGGTGTTGGTAATAGCGTTTTCACAGTCTCCGGCTTGGGTGTCGGCGCTGCCGAAAGTGGTGACGGCTTAGGGGTTTGAGATGATACTAGCCGATCGCTTGGGGCCGGAAGCGCCACCGAAACTTCCTGAGACGGAGGGGGTGCGGTGACGCCAACAAGCACAAACGAAGCCACCATCAACCCGCCGTACATCGTGATCGATCGCTTGCGGGTTGGTGCGCCAACCCATTTCGGATTAACAATACCCAGAAAGAAGGCAGGGATCGACAATAGAAAGCTTAAGACGAAAAAATTAAACATAGCGACTTTGGCGCGTAAAAAATAGAAGTAGTCCAGGACGCAGAAACGGTTTTTTTTTACCCAGATACGAGGTGGATGGCGAGGGGTATCTGTTTAAAAAAATTCAAAAATCCCGTTTCTTTAATTCCTGTGCGTAAGTCCTGAGAACTTAACTTCTTATTTAGCGGCAGGCAAACTCACAAATCCCTATGATTTACGAAATAAATAGGACGCTGGACACCAGACGATAGGAAACCTGGTTTCTGATTGTATTTCTCCTTACTAAAGCCACGATTTTTCCCTACAGTTCGCGATCGCACTCCGACGCCTATAAACCGGGGTTTTTAATTGCAGTAAATTAGTAGAACCAAGTATTTTTCTTAAAAAACTAAGTTTCTCGCCCCAACCGGGCGTAAGTCCTGGTAAAATTTCTTGTAATGCTGCCAAAAAAGTGAGATGCATACCCAGCTACGTTCAGCGCAAAGGTGCGCTTACCCTAAATTCAGTTGAGGCCAGCAGCCCCGAGGAAACTGGTTGCGGCGGCTTAGGTGCTGTAACCCCAAGCACAAGGAACGAAACTGCCATCAAGCCGCCGTACAAGGCAGCCGATCGCTTGCGAGTTCCCAGTCCCACCCATTGAGGATTTAGCAGACCCAGACAAAAAGCCGGTGTGGAAAACATGAAAGTTAATACAAATAAGCTGGACATCACACACCTCCGACTCGCGAATTGCAGCGATTAATTACTTTTATCTCCAATTAATAGCTCACAAATCCGCTTAAAAAAGTTGCAATTTAGAATCTATAACTTGAGAATTATTGATGTTTATCAAACAATAATAAAATTTTTAAAATCTCTTACTTTAGGTAGTTGTTAAAAAAATAAGAGCTTTCTAGAGAGTCCAAAAAGTTAGCTTAAAATAGACAGTAAATTCCTTACTCAAAATATGAAAGTCCGCTTTAACGTAGTCCGCCAAAATCAAAACGAGGCTCCCCGGGTGCACACTTACACCCTAGATGTGGAAGAGAGCAATACCATCCTCGACTGCCTCAACAGTATTAAGTGGGAACACGACGGCACTTTAGCTTTTCGCAAAAATTGCCGCAATACAATTTGTGGCAGTTGTTCGATGCGAATTAACGGTCGATCGGCATTAGCTTGCAAAGAAAATGTGGCCAGCGAACTCGTAAGACTGCAAAAAATAGCTGATTCCAGCTCAGCAGAAAAGCCGGCTGATTTCATCCCAGAAATCACCGTCGCCCCAATGGGAAATATGCCGGTTATTAAAGATTTGGTTGTTGACATGACCAGTTTTTGGGACAACCTAGAAGCGGTTGAACCATATATCAGCACCGCCTCGCGAGCAATTCCAGAACGCGAATTTCTGCAAACTCCAGAAGAGCGATCGAAACTCGACCAAACCGGCAACTGCATCCTCTGTGGTGCGTGCTATTCTGAGTGCAACGCCCGCGAAGTCAACCCGGAATTTGTCGGCCCCCACGCCCTCGCCAAAGCTTACCGCACGATCGCCGACTCCCGCGACAGCGAAACCGAAAATCGGCTCGAAAAATACAACGAAGGCACCGCAGGCGTCTGGGGATGCACGCGCTGTTACTACTGCAACTCGGTTTGTCCGATGGAAGTCGCGCCGATGGATCAAATTGGTAAGATTAAACAAGAGATTCTCGATCGCAAAGACGACCAAGCCAGTAGATCAATCCGTCACCGCAAAGTTTTAATCGATCTCGTCAAAGAAGGCGGCTGGATAGACGAGCGCAAGTTTGGCATCGAAGTAGTAGGAAACTACTTCCGCGACGTTAAAGGTTTGCTGAGTCTGGGCCCGTTGGGTTTGAGAATGATCGCTCGCGGCAAGTTCCCGCTGTTTTTTGAGCCTTCTGAAGGTACTGAAACCGTGCGAAATCTGATCGAATCGGTTCAAAGTTTAGAAAAGTCAGCAGATTAGCGATCGGCTGTCATTTTCCTGGTAAATTACAAGTTGTGCGATCGCAAAGCTTCCCAAAAGTCATTACTCAAAACTCAAAACTCAAAACTTTTAAATGACTGCTAAAACTCCTCCATCCCCAAAACCGACAACCCCAAATACCCCAAAACCAGAACCAGCCTTTGGGTGGAATGCCTATGCAGAACAAATCAACGGCAGATTTGCGATGGTGGGATTCGTGGGACTTTTGCTGCTAGAATTCTTCACCCGCCAGGATTTTTTTACCTGGCTGGGTTTTCGTTAAATTAATCAAAATTAATTAAAAAAGGAAGCTGAAAAATTATCTATATTTCAGCTTCCTTTTGATTTTTAAGAGTTATTTAAAATACAGTTTATCAAATTATAGGTACAATACGATAACATTTATACTGGCATACAAACATATGAATTTACCAAAGTGGATAGTAGTTGCTTGTAGTGCGATCGTCCTTGAATTATAGGGACACGGCAATGCCGTGCCCTGACTGCGAAGTTTCGTTCCAACTAATTCCTAGTTATTTCACGGACGGTCAAACTGTACTTGCCTCTACCTTTTGGAGGCGGATCGTAAGCATTGACAATGACGCGATAGCGACCGTTCGCAGACAAGGTAACAGTCAGCTCTGAATTGGAATTTTGCTGCGTTGCATCATCATTTTCTGCAAGTAGCTCGCCCTGGGAGTTGAAAATAGCAAGGTAAGTATCAAACTCGGTACTTTCTACTGTAACAACCACTTTCTGACCCTGAGTGCCTTCAAAGGTATACTCGTCGTACAAACTGCTGTCCGAGGGCAGCACAGAAGACTTAGCAGGGGTGAGTTCTCCGTTTTGCTCTAAAATAACTTTAGATGAACCCGCATCAGGACTCGGCCGAGGTTCTACAGTTGGACTCTGAGTTGGCGAACTCTGTGGAGATGGCGATGGCTTGGGGCTTGCTTGAGCTAAAACCGCCTTGGCACCAGGCTTCGCATCAGTTAAATTTTGAGGAAATTCTGCTGAAATGAGGGTGGAACTACTGTTAGCAACTCCACCTAAATTTGAAACTGGCGGCGAGACAGTCGGCTTGCCAGAAAAAGTAGCTACCAGAGCAATTGGCGCGATCGCCCAAAATCTAACTTGACGCATGAATTACCTCGATTTGCAACGAAGAAGGAAGTTCGGCAACGGATTCTGTAACGGATTTAACGGATGGAAGAAGGAAGTTCGGCAACGGATGAGTGTAAAGGATTTAACGGATGGAAGCAGGAAGTTCGGCAACGATCACTTTACAAGATTTAATGGATGCACGGAAGCATGAAGCATGAAGCAGGAAGCAGAATAACTCGACCAATTACCAATTCCCGCTTACCCATTACCTTTTTCCCCATTTTCACCGGACAGTTAGAGTGTAACGACCCCGGCCCGAAGCATCGTAAGCATTGACAATTACGCGATAGCGACCCGTAGCGGGCAACGTAACAGTCAGAAACGCATTTTTAGTCGAATCGCTCCCATCGTCATTTTCTGCCACTAATCGGTCGTTAGGGTCAAAGATAGCCACATACGGATCGAAATCTGTGCTTTCGAGGGAAATGGCGACAGACTGACCCGATCGACCTTCAAAAGTATACTCGCGATACAGACTGTTGTCAGACGGCAGTACCGGGCCGCCTGCGACTAAAGCCCCTTCTTCTTGCAAAATAGCCCGAGAAGGCGTGGTAGGAGCACTCGCTTTCAGTTCTAACGTATAAGCCCCTGACTGCCTAGCTTGGTAGGAATTTGCCACTAACGTGTAAGTGCCGTCTGCTGGCAGCCTGACTGTAATTCTGGCGTCTTTACTGCCTGCCCCGTCATCATCTTGCGCGATTTCGCGCTGGTTGGGGCCGAGCAAAATTAAATAAGGGTCAATTTCTTGACTTTTCATTTCTATTGTGATTTGCTGGCCCGCTTTTCCCTCAAAGGAGTAGAGGTCAAAAAAGCTGTTGTCAGTGGGTAGAACGCTAGACTTTTCGGTGAGGAGGCCGCTGACGGCGGGCCCGTTTAACGCAACTTTTTCAGGTGATTTGTTGCCAAAGGGCGATCGGGCTTGAGCCACGCGGGGAGCCCGCCCTTCTCGCACCGCTGTCAGGAAAGCGGGTACTTTGTCTGCTGAAATTGCAAAACCGATACCGATATTACCTCCACCCCGACCACGAGTAAAAATAGAAGTATTGACGCCGATTAATTCTCCTGAACTGTTGAGCAGTGGGCCTCCTGAATTGCCGGGATTGATGGCGGCGTCGGTTTGAATTAAGCCCCGCTGCTGGTCGATGCGGCTGACGATTCCGACTGTAAAAGTACCTTGAAATTGACCGAATGGATTGCCGATCGCAAATGCTTGTTGCCCGACTTTCACCGAACCTGGACGGGCTAAAGGAATGGTGGGCAAATTGTTTTGATCGCGAATCTTCACCACGGCTAAGTCTAGACCATCTTCGCCGAATCCGATGACATCGGCGACAAGTTTTCTGCCGTCTGACAAAATAATATTGACGGTACCGCCTGCCGAAACAACGTGGGCGTTAGTTAACACCATGCCGTCGGGGCTGATAATTGTGCCACTGCCGTTAGATTTATCTGTATCGACGGTAACAACCGCCGGACTAGCCTTTTCGTAGACTCGAATATTGGTTTGTTCTTCGACTGTTTGGGCGATCGCACCCTGGGAATGCACCGAGTTAAATTCCGTTAAATCTGTAGATTGCCGCACAGGGGATGTCGTAACAACCGCAGCAGCGCTGGTTGCAACCCCAACCGTTAAAATTCCCGATACTGCTAAACTTAGAAGTTTGAAATTCATGGCGATCGTCGATTTAGTATTTAGCGATAGGTAGCTAGGAATTAGGTTTTGTGGCTAACCGCTAACTACCTTCTGTAATTATTTTAGGACTTGCACCACGGTAGTGACCTTCCTCACGCCGCTTCTCCAACTCGGGAATCTGAATCAGCAGCTAAATACTTAAAATTAGCTTGTCGTAGCGCAGCATCCTCATTGCCGTAGAAAAAAGACAGCAAAGCAAAGCGCTGACCACTAATCACGGCAGTGGCTTCATGCAGCAAAGAACACGAAAAAATAATCGCCGTGCCAGAATCGCCTTTATAAGCGTGTGGCGCGTACTCTGGAAACCGTAAAAATCCCCCCGTGTACTCTCCCACATTCAAGTTTAGCGTCATCGCAAACCTGCGGTGCAGCGTAGCTTTGCTAGTGTTGTCGCGGTGCGGCAGAAAATAACCGCCGCTTTCAGCATCGTAACAACCTATCAAATACCGTTCAAACCTGGTAATTGTAAACTGAAAAGCTTTCTCTACTTCCGGCCGCACCCGGCGCAAAATAATCGCATTCAATTGTCGCTGGAAATCCTCGTCTTGAATAAAGAAATCTCGGCGCTTCTTAAAAGTGTCGTCGTGCAGACCAACTGTTTCCCCGCCTATTTGCCTCATAAAGCCCGAAGGACTGCCACCGTGAGTTTTGTACATATCGATCAAACTGCGGCAAGATGCTTGATCCAAAACGTTAGGAATTACCAACACCGGGGCGTGGCGAGTGGCTGCTCGGGCTTCCTCAATTGGGGCCAAAGTTTTGAGAAAATCTAATACTTGTTGGGCGTGTTGGTGCGGTTCGCCCATCGGCAAAATATTAATTACCTGAAGGTTTTCGTTGAGAACAAAAGTTTGTGGTGCATAGTGAATTCCAGCAACTCCATTTTCTTCGACATCTCGGAAAACACCGTACTGCTGACTGACTGTTTTATCCAAGTCCCAGAAAAAGATGAATGACGGAGCAATTGTTGTCGGTCTGTTTTGTTCTTTGTCTCCTGGGTCAACGCTCACTCCGAACCGCGGTACTTGCAAGCTTTGGAATTCCTCTGATAGCTCTTGAAAGCTTTTGAGCATAACTTGGATTTGTTCAAAAGCTGCGCTGCCAAAGAAAAACAGCACAACTCGCCGGCCGGCAACGGTTGAGAAATGAAATAAGGGGTTATTTGTAGAAGGAATGGAAAACCAGGGAGCCGGATCTCCTATTTCGAGTAATGGCATCTTGCTGATTTAAGAATTGGGATTTTATATTAAGATTATTATGCTGTCGATTAGTTCCACAGGTTGGGTAGGTCAAAATAATTTAAAAAAAAATTAGCTTTTATTTGTGTATATCTGCGTTGGTCTGGGATTTAACACTCGCAATTTACAGTCTTTTTAATCACTTTCTTATCTGAGAATAAGTAGATGGGCATCAATAAACGCAACTTATTATTTTGCCGGCGGGTACGAGAAAAGTTTAGTTTCACCCATCTACTTAGTGTTTGCCTATTTGTCGAAACTGGGGGAATTATCCGGTTGGTCTTCCGGGTATTCTACAGGTCGATACTCCACGTAGTCTGACGGCGGTGCTTCCACGTCGCGGTTGCTGGGGCGAGACCTGGATGCTTCCGTAGGACGGGGTTTTTTGGTTCTCGGCGGCGTATCGGAACTGCGGTTTTCCGAAGCTGGGGGGCGACTGCTGCGGCTGCGGGTCGGTCTTTCTTCGGGGTTGTCTGAAACGTCCCAGTTGTCAGACTCTTGGGCAGGCGGGGCTTCTGGGCGAGAGGGACGTTTGCGTGACGCTCTATCTGCCGAATCGGGCCTGGAGGTGTTAACGCTGCCGTTGCGATTCGAGGGGCGGCGGCGGGGTTCGTCGTCGTAGGCTTCCCGGGAGGAACGGTTGTCTTGGCTGCCTCTGATCCGAGGACGCTGGGGATAGTCTTCCTCTGGTTCTAGCTGCTCCATTTCGGCATCGTAGCCATCGTAACCGTAGGCGTTGCTGACTGGTCGCTCTTCATCGACGTATTGGGCGCGGCTTTTGGCTTGTGCTGTGGTTGCTCCGCGCAGCTTAATGCTTTCTGCTGCAAAAAATATGGCGGAACCAGCCAGTAGGAACTGACCGAATGCCAAAATTGGGTCAAGCCGCCATCCTTGAAATAACAGAATACCGCCGCACAGCAGGCCGACTGCTGCAAAAAAAATATCGTGGTCTCGGGCTAGTTTGGGACGCCACGATCGCAGAAAATACAGTCCTGCCCCTGCTACTGCTAGGATAATCCCTAGCAGGCTGCTCCAGTTCAATCCTAAATTGACCATTAGCCTATCTCCTATGTCTTTCCTATGTTAGCGAGTTAGATTTTACATCTATCATTAAGTCTGCCAGCCCGACTGTGCTTTCTGGGGCAGTGTCCGGTCAGGGTTTCAGCTTGGGAAGTGAACAATATAATAATGAGTTTAACGGGAAAAAACCTCAGCTTGGCAGTCAACGGAAGGTTTTGCCTTCACAGTTGCTTTCATCTGAGGTTTTTCGGCTCGGGGAAATGCCCGACTTCTAGCCAAAATTGACTTGCAGCGCCGGACTTAAAAACCCGCTGACTTTTTAGGTGCGCTTGATTTTGTCTTTTTGGCTGATGAAGATCAGACCGATCGTTGCTGGAATCACTACCAGAGCCACGCCCACAAGCAGGCTGTACAAAAAGTTCGCGAGAGAAGGAGTCATAGATTCAAAGCCTTTGTTACAACAATTTGATTTTTATTAATTTTATACTTTCGATCGCACCTGTGAAACGGTTAAAATTATGAATAGCAGACTTAACAAAACTTAAAATTTCGAGATAAGACCCATGACTGGTATTACCGTTGCAAGTTGGATTCTGGGCTCTGCCCTAGTCGTGATGACTTTGCTATTTATTTTTCGGATCGTCCTGACTTGGTATCCCGAGGTGAACCTGAGCAAATTACCGTTGAGTCTGATTGCTTGGCCGACGGAACCTTTTTTAGCGGTAACTAGAAAGATTGTACCGCCGATCGGCGGGGTGGACATTACGCCGATTATTTGGGTCGGTATCTGTAGCTTGTTGCGAGAAATGATTCTCGGTCAGCAAGGGCTGCTGACAATGATGATGTAGAAGTTGGCGGTTGACTGTTGACTGTTGACTGTTGACTGTTAACTGAAAATAGAAGTTGGCGGTTGAATGTTGAGTGTTGGCGGTTGACTGTTGACTGAAAGCAGGCTTGGTAAAAACCCCCGGATTGATCCGTGGGGTTGCTTTCTTCAATCCTTCAATCCAAAATCCAAAATCCCAAATCCAAAACCGATTGACTAATGACTGTTTTGGTTCAAGAACTGTTCGACGAAATTGGTGTAAACTTCGCCACTGAGAAACTCGGGGGAATCGAGAATTTTTTGGTGGAAGCCCAAGGTGGTGGGGACGCCGGTGATGGCGCATTCTCGCAATGCCCGTTTCATCCTGCGGATGGCTGTCGGTCGATCGCGCCCCCATACAATTACTTTACCGATTAAAGAATCGTAGTAAGCGGGTATTTCGTAATCGGTGTAAACATGAGAGTCCATCCGCACGCCGGGCCCACCGGGAGGCAAATAACCGCTGATTATGCCGGGGTGAGGGCGAAAGTTGCGATCGGGGTCTTCAGCATTGATCCGGCACTCGATGGCGTGGCCGTTGAGAATTACTTGGTTTTGCTTGATTTGCAGTTTTTCGCCTTGGGCGATCCGAATTTGTTCGGCTATCAAGTCGAGGCCTGTAATCATCTCGGTGACGGGATGTTCTACTTGGATGCGAGTGTTCATTTCCATGAAGTAGAACTTGCCCGATTTGTCAAGCAAAAATTCGACAGTGCCCGCACCCGTGTAGTTGATGGATTTGGCAGCAGCGACGGCGGCGTGACCCATTTGATCTCGCAGTTTCTGGGTGAGGGCTGGGCTGGGGGCTTCTTCGAGGAGTTTTTGGTGCCGCCGCTGAATCGAACAATCTCTCTCGCCGAGGTGGATGACGTTACCGTAGTTGTCGGCGAGGATTTGGATTTCGATGTGGCGGGGTCTTTCGATGAATTTTTCGAGGTAAAGTCCGGGATTGCCGAAGGCTGCATCGGCTTCGCCTTGGGCGGCTGAGAATAGTTTGGGGAGTTCGGATGCTTCTTTGACTAGCCTCATCCCGCGGCCTCCACCGCCGGCGGTGGCTTTGATCATCACAGGATAGCCGATGTCGCGGGCTATTACCAAAGCTTCGCGATCGTCCGCCAGCAATCCCTCGCTACCGGGAACTGTGGGGACTTTCACCCGCTGCATAGTTTCTTTGGCGGTAGATTTGTCGCCCATCGCCCGCATCGCTGCCGGAGAAGGCCCGATGAAGGTAATTTGATGGTCAGCGCAGATTTCGGCAAATCGGGCGTTTTCGGCGAGGAAGCCGTAACCGGGGTGAATGGCTGCTGCGTTGCGCGTCAGGGCTGCCGCGATGATGTTGGGGATGTTTAAATAGCTTTTGCTGCTGGTGGGGGGGCCAATGCAAACGGCTTCGTCTGCCAACTGGACGTGCAAGGCGTGTTTATCTACGGTGGAGTGAACGGCGACCGTGGCAATCCCCATTTCCTCGCAGGTCCGCAATATGCGGAGAGCTATTTCTCCCCGATTAGCGATTAAAATTTTCGAGAACCCCATCTTCGCTGCTTAATTCACTCAATATTCTGTACAATAATGCCTTTCGGTATGTTCTGGATAATCGTTTTGCAGAAATTGTTCACAAAAATTTATTTTACATTTGGCTGGTAGTGGTGCTATGATTTTAAATCGGCGGTGTCAAAGGGCAAGTCACAAGTTAAATGTCAGGAACCTCAACCTGTGAATCTTTAACTTGTAACGCAAAAAATCCCGGAGATTGCCAGAAAGAGCGGATGTGGCGGAATTGGTATACGCGCACGCTTGAGGTGCGTGTGGCATTATGTCCTTGCGAGTTCGAGTCTCGCCATCCGCATTGAATATGTAAAACAACTGTTGACGGTTTTGGCTGTCGGCAGTTGTTTTATATTTGATGGGTGGGTGGGAAGAAACCTGGTTTTTGCGAGATACTTTGTGACGGTGGGAAGATTTGGTGAAAAACCCGGTTTCTTTGATTTGTGGGTGAGTGGCGAGAAACCGGGTTTTGGCGATCAAACTTCGTTACAGGCGAAGATTTGGTGAAAAACCCGGTTTATGAAAGTCCTAGTGCGTAAGTCGAGATTAATTGAGGTAAAAAGTCGATCGCCCTTTGGTGTTTTCAAGGAAGGGGCTATCGGCTTTTTTATCAGTAGGTATGGACTCTGAATAATCACGGAACATCCCCTAGAGATATTGCGCTAAGATAGAAGCTAAAGTTTTTCCAAGATTTTAAGAATTGAGAAACTCTCAAACTAAACTACCGCCCATCTGCAATTCTCTTAGCAAACGGAAGTTATATCAATGACATCCTACGCCTTAAACTTACCCGTTCAGTTACAGCAAGAAGCTGAAAAATTGGCAACACTCCAAGGCATTTCCTTCGATCAGTTTATCCTCTGGGCTGTAGCCGAAAAAGTCGCTACCCTTAACCAGCGGAATGACGATCCGGCTTTTCCTGAAATCACCTATGTGCGCGGCGCTAGTGGCGAAGTCGTTCCCGTTTTGCGCGGCACTCGGTTGCGGGTGCAAACAGTAGTCATCGCAGCGCAAAAATGGGGTTTTGCTCCAAACCAAATTGCCACTGAGTATGACTTAAGTGAAGATCAAGTGAACGCTGTTCTCGCTTTTTATGCGGCTCACCATCAAGAAATAGACGCATCTATTGCCGCTGAGCAAATTATCGAAGCTGCTAATGTCTAAACCGCTATTGCATCTAGATGCCGATACCTCTATTAAAGCTTTGCAAGCCGCCCTTTTATCTCGCAGTCACGATGTCACTCGGACACCGACTGAGTGGATGGCTTTAGATGCTAGCGATGAGGCTCAATTGCTAGAAGCAACAGCGCGAGGGCGGTGTATTTTTACGTTTAATATCCGGGATTTTCAAGTTTTAGCTCAGCGTTATCCCGAACATGGTGGCATCATTTTGGCTGCTCAAAACAGTTGGACATTATCTAGTCTAATTGCTTCGCTCGATCGCCTGCTTTCAGAAACACAAGCTGCTGATTGGAAAGGGCAAGTCCGCTGGCTTAATCAGTGGCGAACCTAATCAGGACTTACGCAAGCACACTATATACATTTATCAACCCAAACGCGAAATAGTTGGACAATAATCTGCCACTTGCCATCCATTTCCAACACTACATCGTGACGTGTCAAAGAGTTAAGTGCTTGCTGTAAATTTGTCTCGTTCATGCCAGTAACTTCAGCTAGCGTGTTGATATCGAGTCCTTCTGGGTGAGGTGCGATCGCCCTTAATACCTCTTGTTGTCCGGGAGCACCCCGCGCCGCCTGACCCCAAACGCCATCGAAGTAGTAGCTTCCCCGCTGAAAGAATTCAGGGTTATTAATGACTGCCCTCACATCTTCTACTGTAAAGACCGGATCGCGAGAATTTCCCATGTCAAAAACTTGCTCATTGTAGCGGCGAACTAGCTGAAATCCCACTAGCTGAACTAAATAAGGCTGTCCAGCAGTCCAACCATAGATTGCAGATAACGCTTTTGGCGCGTAGTCAAGAAGGAAATCTTCATGGGGATTAGCAAGAATCTGGCGGGTAGCTGCACTTTCCATGAAGCTAACCTTGATATTAATAAAGCTAGCGAAGAAAGGGTGGGAGTAATCCCCAGTCATCTCGTCTAAAGTATGCAAACCAGCCAAGGCAAAAGCTATTTTAGGACTCATTTGTACCATCCCGCGCAGAACCTCCATAAAGTCACTGTCAATCTTTCCCTTCTCAATCAGTTTTTCAATCTTCTCAAACTCATCTAAAGCAATAATTAAACCCGTTTCACTCAGATTTGCCTCTACTTGTTTCAAATAGCGCTCAAAAGTACGGTAGGGAAGATTCAGTAAATCCGCATCGGCAGGAGGTGGAATTTTGACAGCATCAGAAATTTCATCGCTAATTGCCATCAGCACCTCTCCAACTCCTTGAGGACTATCTCCCACTCGCAATAGATTGACATAGGCTACTTTTACCTGTGACCCTAGGGATTCAGCCACGTTAAGCAGAATAGAAGTTTTGCCCATGCGTCGATGACCGTAGATAACCACAGACTGAAGGTGCTGACTCAATATCCACACTTCTTTGAGTTGTTTGAGTATATCCTCTCGTCCAACAAACAGGTTGCCCTCAACAGGGTCGCCAACCACGTAGGGATTACGCACTCGCTCAGTAATAGAAACGTTCCCAACCTCACTAGCTACATCTAATATCGCTTGCGACCAATCCCAGGCAATTTTTCTAACTATTTCTCGCTCTGGTTGAGGTACAGCATCAGGCTGATCCCGCAAGTTTTTTAGTTCTCCATCAGGCCGATCACGCAAGTTTTTGAGTTCTCCTAAAGCATGGCTAAGAGCGAAGGCTCTGGCAGAACGCGACGAACTATTCTGAATAATTTGAATATCCCCTATAATTTCATACAAACTACCGATCGCTTTCCAAGTATGCTCGCGCAGCCAAGGTTTTTTAGGACTTCTATATATCGAGAGTGCAGCAATATCATTCAACTTTCTAGCCTTCTGATAGATAGACATAATTAAACTTATCCTCCACATTTCGTCTCCATAAGGTAAAGAACGCACCTCATCAAATGCTGTCCAGGCATCGTATAGATACTGCTCATGCAAACGTAAAAAACCACGGGCAACAGCGCGAGCATTAGGCTCAAACTTAATAAATTTTGTATCTATAGAACCTGAAATCAAACGCACCAATTCCCATTTCTCATCAGGCGGACTTATTAAATGTGCTATACGATTGACAACTTGCTCTGGTTCTTCAGCAAGCACCTGGTTTAAAGCTTGAATTACAGGAATGAACTGGAGAGTATGAGTATAAATTTCATAAGCATTATGTATTCCTGTCTCCCAATCTTGTCGCAGCCATTCTTTTAATTGCTCTGTGAGATAGGGAGTAGGCAGGACAGTTACACGAGGAAACAGCAAATCTCGATGATTTCTATAGGACTTACGCATTTCAAAGACATAATCAGATGGCAATTCTTGAGACAGGGGAAGATGGGGAGATGAAGAAATCAGAAAATCTGAAGATGCAGAATATCGCGAACCAAACTCATTACATAAAATCTTTGGGCTGCTGTTTTCTTTAACTCTTGGAGTAACTTCTATTTTAAATAATGTTTGGGTTAGAGGTAATGTAAAAAACCAGTTATCTGGGCGCAGCAATCCTATACATGAACCCATCACACAAGTAACAAAGAAAACTACCCTAATTAACAGGCTTTTTATACCTGTAAAAAAATCTGTTTTCTCTAAATCTAGTGGTAGAGAAATACAAAGTGTGAATGACATAAATAACACGCCACCAATAACGAACATAATAGCTAATTCGTCCACACCTAAAATGGCTAGTGTCGAAATACCTCCTACACCCAACCATATACCTGCTAAGATACTTAAAATTAAGATAACTCCCAGGTTAGTAGATTCTTCTTTGATAGCACTCACAGTAAAATTTGCTAAATTAAAGTTTAAGCAACCAATAATAATTATAGTTAGATATTTTGCTGTTTTTGACTTGAACTTTGATAAAAATTTATCTTTTTCAATTAATGTCACAGCCAAGGCCATGCCACACCCCCAAATAGTAAAGAAAAACCCTACTGATATATGTACCGCATCTACTGAAAAATCAATCAATTTAAGAATTACACTCCAAGTTAATAGTGTAATAAATATGACTACCATTACTTGTAAAAGTAACCCGGTTATTATGGAATTAGGCAATAATCCTGAATCTTTTTTATAATTCTTGTGGCGCTCTGAAATAGATATTCTATTGTAGATATACCACCGCAAGGCTTGGGGAAAGAAAAACACCCAGTATAATAACCGCAAGTAATCGATGGGCTTTGATAATGAAAGAGAGCCCTTGAATTTAGGAGCTAAGTCTAAACGGGGAACGTCGGTGTTGCGATCGCTCATTTTACATCCTCCACATATCGCGCATAATTTTGATAGCACAACTGCATCAGTCGTCGTGGATGACCGCCACTTAATTGTAGTAGCTCGCTGATTTCCTCTTCAGTAAAACCCACCGAAGTCCTAGCAAGACGAGCTTGAATAAAGTCACGGGCTGTTGGTTCACCCCAAGGCTTAATGTTTTCTGGCTGACAAATAGTTTCAAGTGGAGATGACGAGATATCCTGACCGTCATTAAAGAGTGTCTTGAGGGGTGCGCTAGCAGCTACAATCAGTTTCAAAGGTGCCTTTTGCCCCTCAGCTAAACTCCGCAAAATATCTCTAACTTCGCGGGTAAAACCTTCTCTAGTCATCTTTTCAATATTATCTATAGCCAGCAGCACTCTATGATTTTTCAAATTACGATAGAGCATATTTCCATAGCTTTTAGGGATGCCAACTTCTTCACACAAAGCTGTGTAGAAGTCATCGTTATCTCGAACTCGATTGAGGTCTAAGTAAATTGGATTCCGTGGCGAGAATAGGAGATTTTTAGCCTGTTGGCAAATAGCCCATAGCAGAGAAGACTTCCCGATACCTTCTTCTCCTATTAAAACTACGCTGTCATTGCTGTTAAGAACCTCGAATACTCGCCTCATTTCCCCCTCTCTGCCGAAAAACAGTTGCGGGTCGTCAACTTTACCAGTCTGAGGAATAAAAGGGTTATCAGAAATAACAGGGGTGCTATCGCCTGTACAGAATGCACTGCTTTGACTTAACGGCCAGTTTAAATACTGCGGTTTCAGCCAAGCTAGAAATGCGGTATCTTTCACCGCACTACTTCTGTCGTTACAACCCGAAAAACCTTCCCGATTTTCTTTTGGACAGAAACGCTGATTGTATATCGTCCACATTTGCCGCCGAACATTCTCAGGGTCGCTGGGGATGTCATTATTTTCTTCTGCGATCGCTCCATCTGCAACATCTTTATTGCTCTTGACCGTGTTTTCATCGGGAAACTTAGCCAGAAGAATAGCTGTCTCTTTCCGACTCAAGCCATAAACAGTAACTATCTCTAATCTTAAAAAGCTTTGCCATAAGTTCACAGTCCCAGTCACCTCAACCCCTCTCAGAACTTGGTGTCTCTATTGTTGACTTTATCATAACTAGCGCGCAACTTGAAAATTTTTCCGCTTTTTTGAACAATCGGAAAAATTTTTCCGATTATTTTTATGATACCGGAAATAATTTTCTGGGACTTTTTTGAAAGTAGCTTATAAGCTGTTATTTAGTGGTAAACCTTCCACCGCAAACTTTGAAAAAGCCAGTAGATAGATATGACACAACTAATTGAGTACATCCAGACAGCTAAAGAATTTGCTGATGCTTATGGCATAGCACATCTAGATCGCCTGCTGGCATTAGCTGAAACTGTCCCCGATTCTCCCAAAACTCAATCATCGACTTTTAAAGTTATGTCTAATACAATTTTGGAGGAAGTGGAAATGGCTGGATTTCATCTTAACCCTTGGCTAAAGACTTTGATTCTAAGTAACAATGTTGAAGTAGTTCGAGATGCGATCGCTGTAGTTGAGGAAAATCGCCGCCGGGGAATAGTGCGGAACGGCGAAGGGCTGTTAGTACAAGCTATCCGCAACCAATGGAAACCCCATATTTCCGCTTAAATCGTTGAATATTACTCTCAATTACTGCTCAAGGAAAGAAGAAAGCTTGACACTTGGGGGCGATCGCTATAAAGATTTGTGCGACAAAAAAACGGCTATTGATTTTGAACCGCAGATGTGGGCGGATGTACGCGGATGGACGCAGATGAAAAGCCGGTTTCTTCTAATTTTGCGCTAATTCCGGCGGCCGCCCCATCAAGCCTGTCATCAGCCGCAAGGCTAAAAACCTCACTGGCGGAATAGTTCGCAAACACCACAATCCAAAGCGGCGAAATGCTACAATTGGCAGCCAAGTATTAGAAAATAATCTGTCTAGAAAATCGGTAAATCCTAACACGATTAAATTCTCTTTTTTCCGCCAGTTGTGATACCGTTTCAATACTCGCAAATCGCCGATGTCTTCGCCTTTTTGGTGCGCTTGCTGCAAGATTTGGGCGATCGCCCCTGCGTCTCGAATGCCCATATTTAATCCCTGTCCGCCGACGGGATGGCAGCAGTGGGCCGCATCCCCAATTAGCGCTAATCTGGGCAAAACGTAGCGATCGCTCTGCATTAACTGCACGGGAAACAAAAAGCGATCGCTCTCCAATTCCAAACGCCCCAAAAGCCCGCCCGTGCGCTGTTCCAACAAAGTTAAAAACTCTTTTTCATCCATTTGTTGCAAAGCTTTCGCTTCCGCGTGGGGTGCTGTCCAAACTACTTGACAGCGGTTCCCAGGTAATGGTAAGACTCCCATCGGGCCACTCGGCCAAAAGCGCTCAAAAGCGATATCATTGTGCGCTTTTTCTGCTTTAATAGTGATAGCAACGCAGGATTGCCAGTATTTCCAGCCGCGAGTGCTGATGTTGGCTTCGGTGCGGATGCGCGATCGCGAACCGTCGGCGGCGACTAATAATTTGGTGCGAATTGTGCGAGTTGCGCCGTTTTGTTTGACTTCTATTTCGGCGCAATCGGTTAAATATTTTACCTCGACTACTTCCGCCGGACAAACCCAACTAAAATTCGGGTTTTTTGCCAAAGATTCTTGCAAAGCTGACAGCATGACTCCGTGCTCGCCAACGTAACCTAAAGCTGCTTTTGGTACGGGCAATTTGCCAGTATTTCCCAAATCCGGGCGGTGGAATTCGACGACGCCGGGATAGTCGCCGTCGCAGAGGCTAATTTGCTCGAAGGTGGTAATTTGCGGCAAGATTTGCTGCCACACGCCGATACCTTCTAAGATCATTCCTGATAGCAGGGTGATTGCATAGGCTTGTTTTTTGGCTGCGGCGGCTGCGGGGAGTTGGGTTTCAATTATTGCTATTTTCAATCCAGAATCTTTTAAAGCGCTGGCTAAGGTGGCCCCGACTATGCCGCCGCCGACGATGGCTATGTCAAAGTCGAGTGTCTGTGTTTCGTTGGAGGCTGTTGTTGGAGAAAGTTGGTTTACAGGCATTTTCAAGGGATTTTGTCAAAATTAATTGGATTGTTACTTTGTTATTGTAAAGAATTATTTCGATTTAGGGCGATCGAGCAACGGAGACGGGAGATGGGGAGACGTTGAGAAATTTATGATTCATGACAACCATCAACTGCCAACTCCCCACTATCAACTGCCAACAGTCAACAGTCAACTGTCAACTGTCAACAGTCTAATGACTCATGACAATTTCTTTGGTGTTTTCGGTAGGCAGCGCTGATACTTCCTGGCAAATGGGAATCTCGATGACAAACTCTGCGCCTTCCCCGGGCACGGAAACACACTGCACTTTGCCTCGGTGTTTTTCAACTATAATCTGATAGCTGATAGATAGTCCCAAGCCAGTGCCTTTGCCGACGGGTTTAGTAGTATAAAATGGGTCGAACAACTTGTGAATAACTTCTTGATTGATTCCCATCCCGTTGTCGGAAATCCGAATTGTTACAGTGTCTGAATTCGCACTGGTGCTAATCCTAATTGTGTTGGGGCGAAAAGATGTTTCCTTTGAAGAATGATTGCTGTTGTACTCTTCGAGGGCGTCGATCGCATTTCCTAAAAGATTCATAAATACTTGATTTAGCTGGCCTACATAGCACTCGACTTTTGGAAAAGTCCCGTATTCTTTGATAATCTCAATAGCGGGACGAAGTACATTAGCTTTGATCCGGTGCTGCAAAATTAGCAAAGTGCTTTCGATTCCTTCGTGAATGTCTACTCGCTTCATCTGCGATTCGTCGAGTCTGGAAAAGTTGCGTAAGGATACAACTAAGTCGCGGATGCGATCGGCTCCTACTTTCATTGATTCCAAAATTTTGGTAAAGTCTTCCATTAAGTAATCAACTTCAATATCTTCGGCTGCTTCTACAATTTCCGGGACGGGAGTGGGGTATTTTTCCTGGTAAAGGTGGAGCAAACCAAGCAAGTCTGTGGCGTATTCGGTGGCGTGGGTGATGTTGCCGTAGATGAAGTTAATCGGATTGTTAATTTCGTGGGCGACGCCGGCGACTAGCTGCCCGAGAGAAGAGATTTTTTCGGTTTGGATGAGTTGAGTTTGAGTTTGGTGCAACTCGTGGACAGCTTTTTCGAGTTCGGCTGCTTGCGATCGATACTGTCCCTCTGACTGCTTGAGTGCTTCCAAAACTTGGACTCGATCGCTAATGTCGGTGTGAGTTCCCACCCATTCGCGAATGCTGCCGTCTGCTGCTAAAACTGGAACTCCGCGCACCCAGAAGTGTCTGTAGCTGCCGTCTGCAGCCCGCAAACGGTGCTCGACTTGGAAGAGACTTTTTGCTTCGACTGCGCGCATCCAAGCTTGGGCAGTGATCGGGCGATCGTCTGGGTGAATTGCCGAAGTCCAGTTTTCTGTAGCTTCCTCAAAACTTTGACCTGTATATGCCATCCAGTCGATCGGCGCGATCGGCTTTCCCTGGCCGTCTGTCGTCCATACCAGTTGTGCGGTGGCCATTGCGAGCGATCGGTATCTTTCCTCGCTCAGACGCACAAATTCATCGGCTTCTCGGCTGGCTGTCACGTCGCGCAAAATTGCTGTGAATATGATTTCGCCTGCAACTTCGAGTTTGGAAATAGAAGCTTCGGCGGGAAATTGCGTACCGTCTCGGCGGCGGGCGAAAATTTCTTTGCGGTTGCCCATTTGTCGGGCTTGTTTAACGCCGCCGCCGAAATTGCTGACGAGGAGACTGTGAGAGGTGGCAAAAGCTTCGGGCAACAGCAGGCTCAGGGATTGCCCGATCGCCTCAGCAGCCGTCCACCCGAAAATCTTTTCTGCACCTTGGTTGAACAAGATAATTTTTTGATCGGCATCCACCGAAATAATCGCGTCGTCGGCAATTTCTACAATGCCGGCGAAACGAGCTTGAGACAGTTGCAGCGCTTGTTCAGCTTGTTTGCGATCGCTGATGTCGCGGGCGATCGTCGAAATGTAGGTGAGTTTGTCATCCGGTGAGGAGTGGGAGATGATGACTTGGCTGACGGGAATTTCGAGTCCCGATGCTGAAACGAAGGCTGTTTCTCCACTCCAAAAGCCTTCGGAAACAGCGGTGGCGATCGCTTCATTCAATGTGCTGCGGGCTGAAGCTGCCGTGAATTCTGGAACTTGTATGTTTGATATATCTTCGTTTTCGTCTATACCCACCATTTTTCTGCCTGCTTTGTTGATATAAACGGCGCGTCCTTCGAGGTCGCAGATACCTACAAAATCCGGCGTTGCTTCTAGAATTGCTGCCAGATTGCTTTTGGCGACTTCGGCTTCTTTGCTCTCAGTAATATCCCGCGCGATGGTAACTATACCGCTAATATTTCCTAGTCCGTCCCGGTAAGCACTTTTTGTAGAAAGAAATGTCCTCAAATTTCCTTTGACTGGCAGGTCTTCTTCGATCGCTTGCGTTGTTCCAGTTGTCATGATTGGGCGATCAGTTTTTCTAATTTTGTCGGCAATTTGCGGGTCAAATAACTCGCTGTCATCTCTGCCGATAATGTCGTCTACAGACTTGCCAATTATACTGGCTCCCGCAGCATTGAGCATGAGGTAACAGCCCTCAATATCTTTGACAAATAGGGCTGCTGGCATACTATTGATGACTGCAAACAACAGGTTGTAGTTTTTTTGAAGTGCCTGTTTGGTTGTTTGAGTGTCGAAAATTTGCTCCTGCAATTGCTCATTGGCGAGTTGCAGTTGAATAGTCCGTTTCTCAACTTGAGTTTCTAAGTCTGATTTAGCTTTCCTAAGTCCCAGTTCCGCTCGATAGCGCTTCCGGTCTGCGCTGCAAAGAGTTTTGGCATTCTGCCAAATCAGAATTGTAAAAATAATCACGTTCAATACGCTTAACAGCGATATCCCTACCTCCGGCGTGTAAGCTTGTAACCGCTCTCCATATAGGATGAAATAACCGACTAAAGGCGGGATAATGATTGCCCGTGGTAACAAGCGCCTCGCCATGATCCCACCCGCGCGATCGCTCGTCATTACTGCTATCAATCCTCGCTCTGGACTGGCAAATAAAATGCCAACGCTCAGCAACATAAATCCTGCGGAAGTGTGCAAAGCCATTCCTGTATTATTGCCAATTTGGTAAAATAAAGCTTTGTCGTAGAAATAGCCTATCACACCCATAAATGCAATTAAAAATGCACAACAGCTTAAGATTTGAATCCGCAGGTATTTAGGCCGACGTTTTGAAAGCAGCAGGAGGGCTGTTCCCAACAATAAAAAAGCACCAGCAGTATTCGGCGCCATGCGTCCGGGTGTTCCGGTGATTCTCAAGGTGTAACTTTCTTTAAATAGCAGTTGGTCGATGCCTAAGTCTAAATTAAAGCTATATTGAACTAGGGTTAATAGGCTAATTAATAAAATTAAAAAGGAGGGTACTAAAATTAAATTTTTGTATTTCTTTTGAGACTTCCTTGCTGTTGATTTGGCGCGCCGGATCTGTTGGATGAATAGAGAAAACCCGCCCAAAATAAAGCAGACAGCAGTATTGGCTTTCATCGTCACGAGTCCGGGCAGAATGCTTTTTAACATTTGCAGATCGAATATCCAACCCAAAATGACTGTACAGCCGATCGCCATTACTGCAATACTCGCTTTTTTGGAAAAAGACTCGACAGCAGCCATTCGGGTTGAGGGCGTTTGCAGTTGTTGTGCTCGTTCAAAAACTTCCAATTTCTCGATCCCTCAAATTATTTGGGTTTCTACGTATCCAAGGTAACAATAAACACTGTATGTATATTGTCGCCCGCTATACAAAGCTCCTTAAGATTTTCTTAAGACTGCAAATCATAAAATATGAATTATTTTATCTAACTTTAGATAGATAGTCAACTGAAGATTGAAAGCTCTTATGTAGAAGGGATTCGGCAGAATTCAGTATTTTTTTGATTGTAAGTTAATTCCTTGTTCCTTGTTCCGTGTCCCTTCGCTCTCGGAAATTGGCGCCCGATTCATCGGCAAGACAGAGTGTTTTTACTCAGTACCTCGAGGGATAATGGTAGCGGATGAATCACTCTGCAACAAGATCACTCGCATTGTAAATCGGCTGCTGTGGCTGTGGGAAATGCGATCGGCAAAAAAGTTACGCTCAACAGTTCTTTAAAAGACTTGAGATTATACACTAAATCGCTTATTTTTTTACTTAAAAACTCTTACTACAATCCTCTATCTTATACCAATTATTAAAAGTAGCAGAGCCCGGTAAGGACACAGCATTGCCGTGTCCCTACAGACGCTCGCATACAATCGTGTTGAGTTTTGTTCATCAACTAATGACAACAGTCAACTGACAACTGACAACAGTCAACAGTCAACTAACTCCTAAGTTTTGAAGTGCTTCCAAAGCTTCGGTTGCTGACGGGTAACGCTGGGGGAAAGCGTACAGCACCATCTGGTCTAAAACGCGAGCAAACTCCGGGGTGACACTTGCATTTTTCTGCCAGATGAGATTGCCTAAATTATCAACTCTGAGTTGTTTGGGGCGCATTCCTGTCAAGGCTTGAATCCCGATGAGCCCGACAGCATAGATGTCGCTGCACAATTTCGGTGAACCGATGGCTTGTTCGGGGGGAATATAATCTTGCTGAGTACCGCCGCACGATTTCGTTTGACCGATGCTGTTTTGTGAAGTGTTGATTTCTTTAACGGCCCCAAAGTCAATTAATACAATCTTGCCATCTGATGTCCGCCGGATTAAGTTTTGAGGGTGAACGTCGCGGTGAATTACATCTTGTTTGTGAACAAAAACAAGCACTTCCAAGATATCTTTCAACAAAGCGATAACCTGATGTTCTTCCCAAGGTTGACCTTCGATTAGTTCTTGATACAGGGGTTGCCCTTCGATGAATTGATAGACTAAATAAAAATATCCATCTTCTTCAAAGCGAGCTAACAATTCTGGTATCCTATCGTGTTGACCCAATCGATATAAAACCCGCGTTTCTCGATCGAATAGGTGGCAGGTTCTCTCAGACAGGCTTTTCAGGCGCTTGACGAGACATAAAGGTCGATCGGGCAAATTTTCATCTTCAGCCAGATAGGTATCGCTGTACTCGGTGCTGACCAAATGTTCTCTGATTCGGTAACGCATCCGCAGCAGCTTTTGCAACATCGGATCGAGAGAATTAGCTGGTTTTGTGCCTTTTTGTACAGATCTCATGATGCAGTCCCAAAGATTTGCTCCGACGACTCTTTCTTCTTGTCCAATAATTTCTGCTTGCTTCAGTACCTTGGTGAGGTCTTTCCACAAGTTGTAGCCGACATACCGCCCCAGGTAGCCCACTGTGTACCCGCGGGCGATCGGATCGTTTTGCTGAATTTCTTGGTACGTCAAACCCCCTACAACGCCTCGAATTATCGACTGTTGCAACCGACTCAGGTGTTTTTCCGTTTGTTCGTATACCAGATTGTCCAAAAACAATATTGCTTCTTCTACTGTCATAGCTTCATTTGTTAAGTTATTTGTACACGCTCTGCACATTTTTTTTTCTAAGGATCGCGAATTAAATAACTTACAATTTTAATTGTTATGGTGGGATGGGCGTCCCGCCCGTCCTTCTTTGACGGGCGGGACGCCCATCCCACAAACTTGTGGAAGTTATTTAATTCTCATTCCTAAGATAGCAACTTGCCAGGGATGAGGTACAGCTTTCCACTCACCAATTACCCAGTACCCATTGCGTTGCGATCGGGCAACAAAAAAACCCTATATTTGTGTTATACATGATTTAACTTAACTTTAATATCTTGTCTCGTTCTCGAAATATATTTTTACAAATATGACTTTTATGATTTTAAGTTATGATTTTTATGAATTGACTTTCTAAGAAGTTTGGGTTATTATAAAAAATCCAAGTTTGAATCAGGGAGTATATCTACGATGCTTTTAAAAATAGATCGCTTATAACCGCCCCCTTAATTGGGAACAATACATTTGAAAGTGTTACTTTGTCGATCGCCAATCCAACGCCATGAATTCCAACGCTATCTGAGGCTTTGTGGAAGATATAACGCCGACTCAACTTCCCAGCTGCAGGATATTCGTTCAGAAATTTTTATCATTTTTCATAGGTTTGTAGTGAGGGCGCAGAGTCTTCTTCAAGGGAGATTAAGGACTAAAGTTATTACTAGAAACCACGTCACATTTCGGGCAAATTACAATTTTTTTTAACTTATGTTAAACATCTACACGAATCCTACCGATCGCCTTTTTTTCAGTCAACAGCCACACGATCTCGCCACATCAGCCTTTCCGGTTAACAACCCCTTGCTCAAGGGAGCGATCGATCCATTCAATGTTTCTAGTTATAGTGCTGAATCTAGCTTTCCTAAGCTCCCAGCATTCAGCCTCGACCAACAGACACAAACTACGGATTTTATTGTACCTAATGCGATCGCTGGCTTCAGTTACTCTGTGAGCGATGCCCAACTCAAACCGCAGTCACAGTCAGCGAGCGCAAACACAGATCCGCTAACAGGAACGATATCTGCTTCCCAGTTGAATTTCGCCGATCCAGGTAACTCTCTTTTGACAGCTCGTAATGTTGTTGGCGTTCAGAACGGTAGCGTCAGCTTAACTGATTTTGTGGGTATAGGCGATCTCGACGATTTCTACCGATTCGAGATCAACACTAATAGCAATTTTAGCCTGCGTCTCGACGGTTTGACGGCGGATGCTGACGTAGACATAATTCAAGATAGAAACCGCAACGGTGTATAGCAATCCTAAATGATTTTCTATATCTAGAGCAATCCTAAATGATTTTCTCTGTGTAAGTATATTGACGTATTT
>NZ_JAUBQW010000073.1:0-31563 GCF_036701485.1 Microcoleus sp. Pol11C3
TACGGATTTAGAACAGGACGGTCGGCGCACGACGCACAAAAAATTCTGTTCAACAATCTACGCTCCTTCTGCAATGGAATAGAAAAACGGGTTATCCAACTCGATATCGAAAAATGCTTTGACAGGATAAGCCACACCAGCATAATGGAACGACTCATTGCTCCAAAAGGCATCAAGACCGGAATATTCCGCTGTCTAAAATCAGGAGTCAATCCAGAATTTCCCGAACAAGGAACTCCGCAAGGAGGCGTGGTCAGTCCATTACTAGCCAATATCGCTCTCAATGGGATTGAGGAAATACATCAATTAGTCCGTTACGCGGACGACATAGTAATAATTCTGAAGCCTAAAGATGACGCAGAGGCAATACTTGATAAAGTCAGCGAATTTCTGGCAGAACGAGGGATGAAGGTTAGTGAAAAGAAAACTAAGCTAACTGCTACGACAGATGGATTTGACTTCCTCGGTTGGCATTTCAAAGTGCAGAACAACGGGATATTTAGATGCGTTCCATCAGTGGATAATTTTAAAGCATTCCGTCAGAAGGTAAAAGACATCGTTAACAACTCGAATTATGGTGCCACGGTCAAAGCTGAGAAATTAGCCCCTGTGGTTAGAGGTTGGAGAAATTACCACCGATACTGTAAATTGTATGGGTCACGGCTTTCGCTAAGCTCCATCCGAAATAGAGCCTTCAAAGTATTCAACAAGGAAACAAAACAGAATCGCTATACTGTCAAGAAATTGATAGCAAAAGCGTTCCCGGCGGTTCCTTGCTCCGAAAACAAATTTATCAACGTCAAAAGGGAGAAATCGCCTTACGACGGAGATATAGCCTACTGGAGTGAACGTAACAGCAAGCTCTATAACGGCGAAACCTCTAAAGCTTTAAAACGGCAAAACCATAAATGTGGAAAATGTGGTCTAAAAATGCTAGGCGATGAAAAGGTACATCTACATCATGTAGACGGAAACCATAGTAATTGGAAAATAAATAACCTTCTAGCGGTTCACGAAAGCTGCCACGATTATATCCACATGAGCAAAGGCGCAAGCCAAGAACATCGGGAGCCGGATGCGGGGAAACCAGCACGTCCGGATCTAACTGAGAGGTACGAAGGATAATACCTTCTATCGACTCAACCAAGGCGAACTTAGCGCTTATCTGGCAACAGATGGCAATATAACGAAAAGCATTGATTTAGGCGAAGTTAAGCATAAGAGCAGCAGCTTTAAGCTGCCAATTCCGCTGGGGACGGATACATCACCCTACAATACCGTCGTGCTGCGCGACGAAAAAAGCAAGAAAAAAGTTGTGACGATCAAGCTGTAAAATTTGCAATTTAGCTCGTAGTTCAGCCAAATTTGTTAGCGCAGCCCTCGAAGAGGATCGCCCTTTTTTTCCTGAAGTGCGATCACTCTTAAATTAAGGTGCGTCACTTTCGATCGAACAGTCCAGTTGTAAAGTGATGCACCCTAATTTTTAAAATGGAATCGGATCGTAATCTGGATTGTCAGCTTCGTTAGAGGAACCCGACTGGCGATCGGACTCAGAATTTGACGACTGATGCGAGTTCCAATCCGAACTAGACGTGCGGTTAGCACCGCCTGGAGCGCTGTTAGGACTGCGGCCTCGCGAACTCATAGGAACCACGTTGCTCGGCACATTAGCCGGCGCGCTGTCGCGAATTTGAGCTGGTTCGGGGGCTGTTCTAGCTGGGGGAGCCGCACTCATTGCATCGGCACTGACACTGTAAATCCTTTGAGCTGTCAGTTCAGCGCGCTTTTCTTTAATACCATCTCTTTCGATCGTATTCATGCTCAGCCGCCCTTCAATAATCACGCGATCGCCCTCGTGATATTTCTCGTGAATTTCTTGAGCAAAATTTCCCCATCCTATCACTTTCAAATGTTCGGGCGGATCTTCAGGTTTTGGGCCGGGAAACTGCACCAGCATCTCAGCGATTTGAAGTTGATTGTCAGGAGTATAACGGAGTTGCGGTTGTTGAATTATTTCCGCCATCAAAATGCAGCTATTCATCTGTTATCTGTGAGTAATTGGGCATTGGGCATTGGGCATTGGGCATCGGGAATGGGGCATCGGGAATTGGGAATTGACCAAACAGGGAATTCGGGATTGGGAATTGGGCATGAACTTTCCAGTAAAAAGGTAAAACTTAAAATAACGCATTTTATTTTTTTACTTTTGCATTACCAATTCCCCATTGCCAATGCCCAATTCCCAATTCCCCATTCCCGATTCCCGATTACACGTTACCAAATTTATCTTGGCGAACCGCCGCCTCAGCTTGACTGACAAAATCGTGAACGAGGGTGCGGTACTCCTTCAAAGTTTCAGATACCCAATCTCGATCTTCGCTGTTGGCGAAGATATGAACGGTCGGTTCGCTCGCATCGGGCAAAACTAATACCCAATTGTCGTCGCTGTAGTTAAAAATCTTCACTCCATCTATTAATTCTAAACGATCGGGCGAATGAGTTTCTACTAAATGTCGCATCAGCGAACCTTTGATAGTCCAAGGACAGCGGACGCTGTAACTGCGGTGGGTGACGCGGGGAAGTTCGGCCTTGATCTGTCCGAGCGATCGCTCCTGAATCGTCATCATTTCTATCACTTTAGCAATGCAGAACATTCCGTCAAATCCGGGATGCAATTGCGGGAAAATAAAACCCATAAGACCGCTGCCGCCCAAAACCACATTCGGGTTCCTGTTAGCAGCTTCCATCAAAGCAGTTGGGTTCGCCTTCGTGCGGATTACCTTGCTTTGATAGCGGCGGGCGATCGCCTCCACCGCAGAAGACGCATGCACCGGCACTACTACTGTACCTTTGGGATGAGAAGTCAGCATCAAATTTACCATCAACGCCGTCAGCATTTCCCCGCGAATCGCTATCCCAGACTCATCTACCAAAATGAGTTGTTCGCCGTTGGCCGACACCTGCACGCCAAAATTAGCGCTAAGTGCTTTCACCACCCGGCCGAGTTGGTCAAGCAAATATTCCCGTTCCCCGTTGCTTAGAGAAGTCTGCTTGAGACTGGCATTGAGCACCACCGCATCGCAGCCGAACTTGGCGAGCATTTGCGGCAGAATTGCTCCGGAAACTGCGTAAACGTAATCGATTACGACCTTAGTATTGCTGTAGCGTATTGCCTCAACATTCATCTGCCGCTCAAAAATGCGGTTGTAAACGTCGAGTGCTTGGTTAAAGTACGACATCTCTCCAATTTCCGGAATTAGAGCCCGCCGCAAATCTTCCTTAAAATAAGCCCCCTCGATTTTTTTCTCAGCCCCTTTAGTAATATTGATGCCTTTGATATCGAAGAATTCAATTAAAATGTGGTCCGAGCGATCGGGCGAAATGCGAACGTGAATGCCGCCAGCAATCGACAGCGTAGACGAAACCGTGCGCGCGATCGGAATAGCCGTCGATTCCAAATTGACCACATTAATTCCCACCGACATCAAACCCGCAATCAAAGACCTCGAAACCATCCGCGAAATGCTCCGCTGGTCGCGAGAAACCGATACCGAAGTCCCGGGTTTCAAAGTCGAGCCGTAAGCCGCGCCCAATTTCACCGCGAATTCCGGGGTAATATCCACATTTGCCAGTCCTTGAACGCCGCGCTGACCGAACAAATTCCGTTTAGCTTGTTCTCCCCAGATTAAATTTTGATTTAACAGAGCGCCGGATTCAATATTTTTGCTCGGCCAGACGCGGACGCTTGGCCCCACTTGCGCTTCTTCTCCGACGATCGACATGGAACCGACGATCGCACCTTCCAAGACATGAGCGCGCCTGTCTACGCGAGTGCTCCGGCAAATCACGCAGGCCCTAAGGTGAGCATCTTCGCCGACAATTGCTCCGTTCCAGACGATGGGACGTTTGAGGTTGGCATCGGCCCCGACTGTCACGTTATCTCCGAGCACCGTACCGGCATCGATTTTAACTCGGGCTCCTATCCGACAATTGTTGCCGATCATCGCCGGTACTTCAATGATCGCGCTATCGTCAATAAAAGTATTCTGACCTACCCAAAGTCCCGCTTGAACTTGGTTGTAGTAGGTCAAATCCAGTTTGACCTTTCCCCGCAGCGCGTCGTACTGAGCTTCCCGGTAAACATCTAACTGGCCGACATCGCACCAGTAACCCTCGGCGATGTAACCGTACATCGGCTCGTTTTTTTCCAGCAGCAAGGGAAACAAGTCATTTGAGAAGTCGCACTCTTTATTTGCAGGCAGGTAGTCCAATACTTCCGGTTCTAAAATGTAGGTGCCGGTATTGACGGTATCGGAGAAAATTTCGCTGCTAGAAGGCTTTTCCAGAAAGCGGCTGATGCGGAAATTTTCCTCGGTAATCACGACCCCGAATTCCATCGGGTTGGGAACGCGAGTTAAAATTAACGTGGCTTTGGATTGCTTGCTGCGGTGAAATTTGATCGCTGCTGTTAAGTCGAAGTCTGTGATGCTGTCGCCGCTGATGACCAGAAAAGTTTGATCGAGCAATTCAGCAATATTTTTGACGCAACCAGCCGTACCCAGCGGTTGGTCTTCCTCCACAGCGTAAGTCATTTGAACGCCAAACTCTGCCCCGTCAGTAAAATATTCGCGCATGACATCAGGAAGGTAGTGCAGCGTCGCAATAATTTCCGTAATCTGATGCCTTTTTAGCAAATTAATAATGTGTTCTGCGATCGGGCGATTGAGAATCGGCACCATCGGTTTGGGCAAATCGCACGTCAGGGGTCTGAGCCTCGTTCCCGACCCCCCAGCCATCAGCACTGCACGCATAAAATCCTCCTTGCTTAGAAACCTCTCTACCGTCATTGTCGGCTAGAAAAAGTTTGCCTGCTATCAGAATCATCGACTTTTGCCAGAACTCCCTTCTTGCTTGCTCCCTAAAAGCTATATTCCTGGCTGTTATAGCAACCGCGATCGACGCTACAGACGTTCTTAATTGCTGAAACCCTTGCTGAATATTGCTTCTTCCTTTTTCCTCCTTCCTACTTCCTTCTTCTTTTTTCCTTCTGCTATATTTTTCAGTTGGCAGCCAGCGAGGATTTTGAAGTCTCTTTCTGAAGGTGGAATTGCTACAGGTATCGGTGCGCTTTGGCGTCTAATAAATGATAGATTAAGGATAGCGCTTTGACTAGCTGACCCAAAATCCTATCCATTGCTTAGGGGTTTTTTAAATGAGTACGTTAATTAGCTTGGCATTGCTGATCGCTTACGGTGGCGGTATTTGGAAATTTTGGAATGGTTTCGATCGCACTAACTTCGACAGAAGTTTTGCAAATCGCCTGAAGCTGTCCTTGCTCTGGCCCGCGTTAATTTTTAATAAGCCTTACCGCCAAAACTTTACAAAAGCTCTCAAAGCCTCTAAAAGGTAATTCAAGAATGTCTAAAAAGTCGGATCGCCCAGTCGCGGGCCCGGAGCAGACTTGGTTTGCTAAAGGAAAATCAGATAGCTGGCAAGTTTTACTGTCGCAAGTTGCTTCTCGGTTCGATCGCGAATACCGAGGAGAAGCTTTCGCCTTACCCGAAGAAGTCGAAGCAATGCCGATTTTCCTAGAATCAGTTGCAGGAACTCTCCAAGCAAAAACAGTTTCTCCCTTCTGGAAAATTGCCAAACCTCAAAAAAATCAGCGCTGTTTAGACATTGGCTGCGGAGTCAGCTTTCTCATCTACCCTTGGCGGGATTGGGAAGCATATTTTTACGGTCAAGAAATCAGCAGCGCAGCGCGAGATGCCTTAAACGCTCGCGGCCCTCAGCTCAATTCTAAGCTGTTCAAAGGCGTAGAATGGGCCCCCGCTCACCAGTTAAATTATGAAGAGGATCAGTTCGATTTATGCCTCGCTACAGGCTTTAGCTGTTACTATCCCATAGACTATTGGAGTATTGTCATGGGAGAAGTCAAGCGGGTACTAAAACCGGGCGGTCATTTTGTTTTTGATGTCCTCAACCCTAATGCTCCTTTAGCAGAAGATTGGGCAATTTTGGAAACTTATCGAGCCGGAGAAGTATTTTTAGAGACAATAGAAGATTGGGAAAAAATGATTAAAGCTGCAGGCGCTAAGGTAGTAAAAAAGCAAAGCGGCGACTTATTCCAAATGTATAAAGTTCAATACAATTGAGAGCTTAAGGGGAATAGGTAATTAGCTTTGTAGTCAAAACTTCAATCGTCCCAAGCCGGGTCGGGCGGACAAAAAACAACTTCATTCTTAGTGGAAAAATTAGGGTCGCGTCAGCAAGTAGAAATTTGTTTGAGAAGCAACAAATATTAAAGCTGACGAACCCTACTAACTACTAACTCACAATAGTGAAGCAAGCAGATTGCATATTACCAATTACTGATTCCCCATTGCCCATTAGCGATTCCCAATTAATTTTCGGTACCGGCCGGAGATGGCGCAACTTCCGGCGACGGCGACGGCGACACTTCGGTGGCGGGAGATGGCGCAGCTTCCGGCGACGGCGACGGCGACACTTCGGCGGCCGGAGAAGGCGCAGCTTCCGGCTGCGGGGACTCTTCGGCGGGCTGCGGTTGAGGAGAAGGCGACTGTTCCGCGGCTGGTTTCGGTTGAGACGAGGGCGACGGTTGAGCCGCAGGCTTGGGTGCGGGCGGCGACGGTTGAGCCGCAGGCTTGGGTGCGGGCGGCGACGGTTGGGCCCCTGGCTGCGGTTTGTTTGAGGGGGCCGGCGGCTTCTCAAACTGCGGTTTCACTTCAACAGGCCCTGGGGAGGGCGGCTGGCCTGTTGGTCTGGGCGCTGTGGGGGCTACCGCTGGCGGCTGCTGGCCTGGTGGGTTGGGCCTGGTTGGGGCGGTGGATGGGGTGACAGGAATGCCGCTGCAAACTTTTTCGTCGTATTTAAACGGGACAGCCAGTTGGTAAAGCTTGTGCGTACTGGCGGCAGAAAATGTTAGAGAAGGGCTAATAATCGCAATTTTAGCCGCATTATCGAGAATACCGTAACCCGTGGGGACGATCGGCTGAGGCTCGGCCTTGAGCAAGCCTTGAGGGCTGACAACTGCTCCGAAAACTGCTACTCCTTCGAGTTTTTGCGAGCAAGCTGCTAGGGGATAAGGGATATTCACAGGAGTCGGCCCGGTCATTTCCAAGTCAGGATAAGCCTTTTTGAATCTGTCAAACAAAGCAACATACGTAGTTGCAGCCGCAAGCTGTGTCTCTCTGTCGGTGGATAAGTTGGAACCCGGTTGTCCAGACTGTCCTAGCTGTCGCTGTCCCTCTTCAAATTGTTGCCTCCTGATTCTTTCTTCGGGAGTTTCTGCGATGAGATTCCTTTTATTCGGATCTTTTTGAGTCAATTTTGGTACTCCATCGGGTCCCACATTCCTGCCAATTGGGAATTCGGGGGTGAAGACTGGAGCTCCGTCTGGAAATAGTGGGAGTCCGCCTCTACTGGCTATGAGCTTTTTGAGCGTCTCTGCTTCATCTTCCGAGGCGCCACCGGGAAGCTGGGGCACTTCTGTCAGGGATGGCGGCGGCGGGATATTGCGATCGAAATTACTCGGCAAGGGCGGGAAAATCAAACCGCTGGGAGGTACTGGCGGGATGAAAGTGGGTGTTGTCTGGGAGGGGGCTCTGAATGTTGGGGATGGAGTTTTCGGAGGTGGCGGGGCTATTGGGGCCGTGAAGGGCGGGAGAGGGGAAGGAGGGAGAGGGGAAAAGAATCCAGGAGGGGGCATTCCCGGCGGTAGGGCGGGCAAGTTGATAGCTGGAGGTGCGGGGGGCAAGGGCGGGGCTAACTTGGGCGAGGCGGGCAAGGGAACTGGTGCAATCAAAAACGGCTTATTGGACGGGCGCGGTGGTATGGTTTGTGGCAGGCGGCCGGCTTCTGCGGGAGTTAGTTCTACCAAGCTGACAGAACCGGGGATATTTTTTGAGGAATTTCCACCATAAAATATGCTTGAGAGCGTCGGGGCGGTTGCTCCGAAGACTCCGTGAAGGCCGACAGAAGCTAAGGCTGCCCACCAATAAGGCTGGCGCAGCGGTTCGGAAAGGGTGTTGGCTAGGGAGGAAGAGTCAGTCATTTAAATTTTAGATTTTAGATTTTAGATTTTAGATTGGGGGATTGGGAGATTGTTAGATTTAGATTGGGGGATTGGGGGATTGGGGGATGGGTAATTTATATTGTTGTGGTTGTGATTGAGTGTGAATTCGTTTTAATGAGGAGAGGTTGGGAATTCAAAGGTATAATTTTAGCACGGTCGGTATCAAAATTGCCCGATCGACCTTGATGAAAATTCATGGGCCCGAAACTGAACCAAATATATTAAACACGATCGACAAGTTCGATCGATCGGCGTTTCCAATTCGGTTACGCCATCAAAAAACTGATCGAGTGGCTGTCAGCCCAGCCCGCAGCCCCTCGGTAGCCCCGCCCCAAAATGAGTACAAGCCCGCGACACTAGCGTCAGGGTCGATTCTAAAAATTGTAAATTAAAGTTCCTGCTCCCTGATTCACTGCGCTGCAAGTAAATCTAAAATCGTAAGGGCGATCGCACTCACGCCGAAGTCTAAAATCTCAAATCGACAGATTCACCAGCGATAGCGGTAATTTTTAAAAGGAGCTCCCTCGATGGTGAGCAAGTCGATCGGATAAATAGGAGCGCCACTTGCCATATATTGAAACATTTCCCGAACTTCCTCTCCCCGTAGAGACAACTGGTCTAATTCCTTGAGAGAATACCAGCCAGCGCACAAAGTATGCTCATCCGGCTTGCTCTTGGGCGGCGTCTTATCTTCTGGACGAGCCACAAAAATGACTCGGAGGCGCACATTGCCCCTAGGCATCACTGTGTGCTCTACCCTGAGAATTCCCTCAACGATGACGGGAATGCCCGCTTCCTCGATGGTATTCCGCATAGCAGCCTCCAGCAAAGTCTCCCCTTTTTCCACTCGCCCTGCTGGGAGATACCACTGCTGCTCGTGCTTGCGCTCTTGTACCAGTAGAAAACGGTCTTCTAAGTGAACGACAACTAGGGTAAAATACCATGTTTGAATCGGCTCGCGAGCCATAGCAGTAGATATTCCCTAAGCAAAAGGTTTAACGAGCGGCAGATATTAGCAATCCAAAAGATGCTTCAGCAAGCGTCTTTGAACTTGAAAAACAGATCGTAACACTCCGGCCGCAAAATCTAAAATCTAAAATCTAAAATCTAAAATTGACAATGCCATTACCAACCGTGATTTTACCAGGATATTTTGCTGCTGCTTCCGACTATCGCCAATTAGAAAAATCTCTGGTGGATCGAGGTTTCCCAACAGTAACAGTGCCTCTGGGCAAGGGAGATTGGTTGCCGACTTTTGGCGGGCGGTCGATGGTGCCAATTTTGCGACAGCTCGATCGTACGGTCAAACAAATGTTACAGCAATACGGCGTTCCCCAGATCAATCTCGTCGGTCATTCCGCCGGCGGCTGGATTTCTCGCATCTATTTGGGCGAAAAGCCTTACACCATTCACGGCGACGTGCTTGAGGACGCGGGTTTATGGGAAGCTCACCCTTATGTGAATACTTTAATCACTTTAGGTACGCCGCACGTCTCTCAAGAGCGCTGGACGCGCAAAAATCTAGATTTTGTCAAAATTCACTATCCGGGGGCTTTTCACCCGCAGGTGCGCTATGTATGCGCTGCTGGGAAGGCTGTTTTTGGCAAGCGGGGTTTAGGGACTTGGCTGGCTTATAAAAGTTACGAGTTGACTGTGGGGAAGGGCGAAACTTGGGGAGATGGAATTACGCCGGTGGAAGCTGCTGTTTTGGACGGGGCCGAAAATTTGGTGTTGGAGGGAGTTTGGCATTCGCCTCGTTCTCCGGGGAAGTGGTACGGTTCGCCGGAGGTTTTGCCGGCTTGGATTGGGTATTTGTGTTAGAAAGGAACCGCGAAGACGCGTTCGGCGAAGCCGTTCCCGTAGGGTAGGACGCGAAGGAAGAAGGAGAAGGTTTAAGGGGCGGATTTAGTTAGAATTTGATATTAGGATCGAGTTTAGTGCGGCAAAACTCGCCCTAGCGATGCTATGTTGGCTGAAATTTTTATCGCTAACTGAATAGATTGAAAAAATATTTTATGTGGCATTATCGGTAAGATTCAGAAGTCACCGCGAATGACAAAATCAAATTATACCATTTTCCTACAATCCTGCAACAGATATGGCTTCTAAAATGAATTGCCATCAAGTCAAAGAAGCAATAGACTTCTTGCAAAAGTCCTTTTAAGCAAATTTTCGGACGGGCTCTCCGGTCCATCTATTTTTGCAAGAGGTCTAGTAAAAAAATATAAGAAATTTATTTTTTGGTGTAGTGATGAAACTCCGTTAGGACTCCCGAAAATTGCTCTACGAAAGCTGAAATTACGGGGTGTAAAGCCCGTAGAAAAACATTAATCAAGATCGAAAAATGAGTGAATAAGCCGGATTTATTATTATAACTGATGCAGCCTACAAGTTTCAGTTTACCTGCTTCGACAAGATCAAATTGAGCACGTTCAATTCGTTGGAACTCAAAAGATATTTATCTGTAAAAATCTTTTCGCGACTTTGCTCTAAACTGTAGCTTCTAAATACGATAAATGGGAAGTCTTGATACTTGTGCCCGATCGGCATTACACTGTCTATGGGATAGGTCGATCGCACATAAGCCGACAAAATATCTCGAAACCTCCTGTCTTCGGGTTCTTCCAGCCTCGTGTCAGCAAAATACTCCTGCATTTCCTCCCCGCTGACAAAAGCAAACAAAGGTATAGCATAATAGCGATAGAACTGCTGACTCTGCTGTTCAAAATACTGAGTTTTCTCCAAATCGTCGTTGAGAAACTGCAAAAGCTCGATCGCACATCCTCTTATAGCCAATTGTAAATTCTCAGGGGAAGATTTGCTATCCCTGACCATCTCCATTTTTTGCAGCAACTTAGCATCTAAACATTTCCGAATTTCCCTATTCAGCGCCATCTGGTAGTTTTCCTGCAAACTTTTATCAGCCAAAGGCACTAATAACAAACTACCACAAACATGACCAATCTCTAGATTACCACAACCCAACAAACCCTCAAGAGGATTGCACATCTGCAAAAACTTTCGATTAAAATCCTCCCGCATTTCCAGGTAAGAATCGCCCGTTGAACGAGACTTATCAGAATTTGTCAAAACAAACTCCCCACGGTTCAAAAGCTGCTCCAGACCTTGATAAACCTCCTGTAGCAACTTATTTCTTGGGTTGCTGCGGTGTTCGCTTTTCAAAATTTTAATTAAAGAAGCAATCTTGCTAGTAAAAGTATCGCCCACAGCAGAAATCGACTTCCCGCCAATCGGAATCATCAAAAACTTTTCCCTACCCAAATATCCATATCCCACAATCCGCGTCATCACCGCCGTCTTCAGAATTAGCAGCAAATTCAACAAACTCAACTTGCTTTCCTGTAGCGAAAGTTCCGCATCATCAGCGTAATAAACTGCTGTATCAGACAAGTAAAAAACCAACTCCTTAGCTTCACCATCCAGCGTATTACCATCCTCATCTTCCCCGCGCCCACGATAAATCACCTGTATGACTTCCATCAGATTTTTTTCAATCTGAAAGCGGGGAATATCTACTAAAATATGCTTAGTTTTCGGGAAAGACAAGCCACGACTTCCAGATGCAGTCATGAAGATTACTTTAACTTTATTTTTGCACTTTTGTATTTGCTCTTTCTCCTCTTCCGAGATATTCGCGTGGACTTCCAGATAATCGTTATAGCGCTTAAATTCTCGTTTTTTTTGAATTTTATCAATTAACTCGGCTAATCTTTGCTTATCCTGAATGTAGACTATAATTTGTTCAAATCCCGGTATTGCTAACCGCTGATTAATATCTTCAATTATTTCCGACTGTACCCGTTTTACTAAATCATTCTTTGGATTTAAAGCAGTATCTTCAGTAAACTTGACAGCCTCTACAAATACCTTATAAGTTATCTCTAAACTGCGAGCGGGATAGGAATTCGTATTGATAACTTTAGCAGCTAAGCGTTGGAATTCAAAAGGAGTCACCTGTAATGGTGGGATTTCCTCGGAATTTTTGGGTAGGTTTTTGAAATAGATTTTATCCGGTTCCGGCGAGGTATCATTGAGGTGTTGTTTAATCACATCCGGATCCACAATCGAAGCATCGGCTACAATAATTTTAGTATTAAAACCGTGTTTTGGGTTGTGCAATTCATATTTGTTAAGCAGCCTACCAATTCCATGCAAAAACTCAACGCCGCCGTCGTCTCCAGTAATTTCATCGATCATAATGAAAATGTGTTTGATGCGGCGAGAGATTTCTTGCATTTTAGGAGAAATGACTGATTTTTCCCGCTTGTTGTAAGCATCCTGAAATATTTTTTCTAAATGCTGGAGGGTGTTTTTGCCAGTTTCTGTCACCTTCAAAGACTGAATAGAAACGGTAGCCACGATATTGTTTGATGTCTGGCAATTTATGAGCGAATATATTCCCTCACAAATGCTATTTAGCACCCCATGCTTTTTGCCGATCCTAGGTTTGATTACTGTTTCTCCCCTCCTTTCAAGTTGCGGCTTGTGAGATTTTTTACGCTGTATTTTTGCACCCTCGTTGATGAATTGAACACTTTTTTGGTGAAAATTTTCTTGATGATTATTTGCGACGTAGTTGACGGTACATTGTCCAAAATTGCTGTCTATAATATCGGAGCTTGAGTTAATGCAAAATAAGCGATTGTTGCACAGCAAACCCGTCTTTTTATCTCGGAATTTTTCGATGATATCTAAGTTAACTTGCTTGCGGGGACTGACATAAAAGAACAAAAAGCCGTCGTTTATATGGCTTTTGAGGAAAGTGGCGATCGCAGTTGTTTTCCCAATTCCCGGATTCCCAGTCAAAAACAAGTAAGTTTCGTCAGATTCCAGTGCTTTCACCATCAATTCAGCGTGAGCATTTCTCAGATGTAATCCGCGAGAAATTTGCAAATCATCTGCCAATTTATCTGAGATAATATCAATGGAACTGACAAAGTTATCGATCCGCTCTGTATGACATACAGGTGTGACATTTTTGCCAATCGTTAACAAATCGCTGACAAACTTTTTGCCTTGCTGAAAACTGCGAGCCGCGTTGAGTTGGATCGCATCTAAAACTTCGCCACGAGCATCGTTAATCTGTTTATCTTTCGCTTCCTGCTGGTAGATTTTGGCACAATTCGCCAAGATGTCAATTTTATCACTGCGGAGGGAAATTGCGCTAATTGTGCGATCGCTATAACCGACAACATTCAACAACACCTCCGCACCATCAGGAATAATACCAGTTGTTTGCAGAAAACCGTAGAAGCTGTGAGCGTAGCTACCCGCCTGAATCAACTTAGCGCTTTCCTTATCCTTATACTTAAAAGCCGTAAAATAACGTTTTAAATCCTCCGAAAAGTCAATCCCTAAAGTGCTAGTATCGATTCGCAGATTAGAAAAAACACTTTTCGATCGCAAATAGCTAATTTCTCTAAGCAAAGACTTCCGCATCACCTCTATTTCGTTCAGATTCTCAACTTTTTCCGAAGTCAACGGGGGAGTAAACACAGATAAATCAACGCACAGAATTCTAAAATCCTTACCATTCTGTAACAAAATCAGGGTATCAGCTTGCAAAAACTCGCCTTTTTCCTTGTAGCGACGGATGTAGGAGTTAATCTCATCGCCTGATAAATTTGGTTTCGCAGTTTTTAACTGAGATAATACCTCTTTAAATCCTGCTTTTGCATCCTTATTATAAGTTATGATACTGTTAGCATCGCTAAAACTGCACTGACAGTACAAAATCTTCACCAAATTTAAATTCCAGCCCGTAGATTTGATGTACTCGTGGAAAAAATTCAACCCACCAATAAAGCCTTTTTGGACAAAAAATAAGCTCCATTTTTCAACAATTTTAGCATCCAAACTACCGAGCAAATTAGCTTCTCTAGTAATTTCCGCCATCATCTTTGGCAATTTGAGTTTCTGCAAATCTAGACGATAGGAATCACCGAAATTATGAGCTATATTTTCCCGCTGAATATATGCCAGAATGCCGATATTGAATCCCACCTCAAACAGCCGTCCAAAATCTTCACCGATCATGATCCTGTACCTCCATCGCTGACATTTAATACTTCTCTTACCTTATTCAAAAATGCCAGGGAATTAAAATCGGCACTACCGCCAGCATGACTAAATACAGACAAAGCACCAACCGAGTCATCGCCAATAATCCGCTCGTAGGGGTCAAGTTTTAAACTAATATTGTGACGAGCTTCATACTTAGAAAAGTGGAATAGTGTTAGATAATGTAGCAAAGTATTTTTGATTTCACCATCATAAATTAAACCTTCACGAATATCTTGATCGTCCAGGATACCTTGATAGATATTCAACAGAGTCGAGTAGGAAATTACACCGTTATAAAAGTTCTTTTCCTCCCTGACTCTAATTCCATTAAACAAGTTAAAAAACATCACAGCTTGTTGACTGGTATCCGCAAACAAGCTTTCAAGCTCCATTGCATCCTGAATATAAAAGGATTTCCCCTTATCGCCTAGGAAACTACGGACATAGTATTTGTCAAAGAATATCGGATAAATTTTGATATCTCGGCGCTCTCCTTTCAAAGTTCGGAGCAATTTTTTTGACATGAAAGATAATTCCTCATCTTCCTCAGTCTTGGTAATATGCAGCCTACTCATGTAAGGTGCTTGGGAAATATATGCGAAATTTCGATATCCTTGCTGATAAAGCTGGCTCATGACATCTTCAAGGATTAACGGCTCAGAATAAAGACGGCTGACACTGTAATTCTCGGAAAGTGTTTTCAGCATTTCAACTTGAATTGTGCTATTGTCTACGCGATTAATTCCGACAACTTCTCCGATTAAACTAGCTTGTCTTTGGAAGCGGTTTTGATTACCTTTTTTCGCATCACTATCTCGACTGGAAACGACAATAATTGCTAACTTGTCCAACTCGGGCGATAGCTGTACATTGCTAAACTTAAATTTTTTCGGTAGAATTGAATACATCGAACTCAAACCGTTCCGAATTGTGTAACCATTGGGCTGTTTTTTAATGCGAAACCCTTGAGAAGTTGAGCGTTGTTTTTCACTCAAAATATGAGACAATGTTTTGGAAAGGTTGGCCATAAACTTTTCTGACGGCGAAGGGTTTTTGTCGTCACCTTCGTGAAGTCTCACCATCGGAATAAATAAGTTGCCCTCAGTATTTTTGAGCAATATCCTCAGACAGATATATGACAGCAGCAGCATGGCAAACTTATAAACAAAAATCGCCGCAGGTTGTAAACCTTTATCACCGCTGTCTAGTCGTCTGTCGTCGTAGGGAAACACAACTAATTTTGTCTGAAAATGCTTGTCGTAGATGGCTCTAGAGCGATCGGCTTTAGGTGCAGAAAGTACAGGCAAAACATCGACATCTTTGATGTTGTATTCCATGCTGAAATTTTGGCGTTCATCAGTCGGGAAATACCGGACATCTTCTATGCTGATATTGACTGGTAGCTGACAAATAGATCTTTCATCGACACTAGGATCTTTGACGGTAATATAATGGAGCGTTTGTTTGTAATTTCGCTCCATAATTTCATTAAAAAATTTACCAGTCGTCAAAATATTGTCAATATCCTCTACCAGACCCATTTTGAGGTTTACGTGTCGCGTTTCTGTGTGGCTTGGCAAAGTTGTCTGACGTTCCAGAAAGCCTTTCAGCATCCTTTTCAGATGGGTAATTTTGTGCTTAATATTAAACTGATTAAACCCTTTAATAAAGTTGCGAAATAGCTCTCTTTTCGCCTCGTCGTCAGAACCTTGTAGGACTGGCAATACTCTTTGCTCAAATATGGCGATCGGCTGATAATTGAACTCAGATTCCGGGTCGTAATTTGGTGCTAGTGGATTGCTGCGAGAAGCAAACACAAAATAGTACAGCAATGCTAGTTTTAACACTTTTCGTACAAATGTTTCGGGATTAGAATCCTCCTCAAACTCTGATTTGTGTTCTTCACTATCTGGATTGAGCAGATTTAGAGAATATTCAAATACTTCTTTTCCACCGCGCGCTTGAACTGGATTATCAAATTTAATTTTTAGTCCAGATACAAACTTACGTTCGTTACGAGAATTGTCCGTACTTTCTCCCAAATAACCTTCTACAATAGGAATAATTGGCAGTGAATTTAGGACTTCCGCTCTGGCAAATATTTCTCTGTAATTAACTCTAATTCCAGCATAATTAACCTCATACTCGCCATCAGATTTATTTGAATCGTTGATATAAGCTTCTATCAATCTGAGTCGACGAATCAAATCTTCTAAATAGATGATTCCCACTGCATCTGTACTGTTGCTAGCACGAATGTGTTCTAGCAGATAATCTAAATAAATAATCTGAGCTTCTTTGTTTATTTTCCCCAGAGTTTCTTTGTCTACAAGTTTGATTAATTTGTGAAAATCAGAATCGGGATTTTCAACCATCTCATCAAGACGATGATTGAGTTCTTGTATGTCGCTGCTATTCTCGGCATTTTCATTGATATAATTTTGCAAACCCTGCTTAAGTTCTTGTTCAAAAATATCAGTGTTTCGGACAGCAATCGTTAATTTGTGAAGTTTTAAAGTCGCATGGCTACCAGAACCAAGGCTTTGCAAAGTTAGCTTTTCTTTTTCTAAAGGGTGGCGGATGCCAAAATCGTATTTGAAGCCTAACTCTTTGCCACTTCCCCGAAAAGAGGGTGAATCTAAAGGACTAATCAAATTAGCGACAAAGCTTTCGACAGAAGTATTTTGTGGCAATTTAGTTGATAGTTGCTGCCGCAAACACTCTCTAATCTGCCTGACTTGACTGCCAAAATGCTCCTCAATTTCTGCGGGGAAATTAACAGTAGCAGAATGTGCTTGACGTTCTAAAGAACCCAAGGGTTTTCGCACTTCCTTTTGGGTGACATCCGCAGCAATGGTGTCAATATCAATTAACAAGCGACGGCGGTCTTCTGATACGCTAAATGGGTTTTTGGTATGCAAAGTCTCTAAAATCTTGTCCAGCAAATCGCCATAATCTACTGGAACCAGTTCGTCGTCGCCTAGTCTTAAGATGTTCACCCTGCTAACTCCTTTAAAACGCTTGAATCCACTCTTTAATGTCGTATTCTGTCCAAACCTGATTTACCCAATAGGGATCGGCTTCCACTAATTGTCGCACCTGTGCCTCATCTTCCGCTTCGTAAATTGCAAAAACTTTTGTTAAATCTTTCGTTGGCCCGATCGTACTTAATACTCCCGATTCCTTTTGCTTAGCCAATCCTGCCAAATGAGCGTCTCGAAACGGAGCGCGTTTTTCGAGAACGTCTTCGCAGTAACTTCCCCACATTACATACTTGGTCACGGTTTTGAGCCTTGGATGAATTTGTTTAAAAGTTATTGTACAATAGGAGTAACAGGATTTAACTAAAATTTCAAGGATTAAGATTAATTAACTGCAGAGGGCGCAGAGGGCGCAGAGGAAGAGGGGAAAGAGAGAGGTTTGTTAGATAGGAGTAGATTGCTATGAATTTATTAGACATTCGTTTGTTGACGGTTCAAGAGTATCACCGCATGGCAGAAATTGGTATTTTTGACGAAGATGAACGAGTAGAATTATTGGCAGGACAGATAGTAAAGATGGCCGCCAAAGGAACAGCACACAGTGCGGCGATTGCGCGCACGAAGATATTACTGGATAACCATTTAGGAGAACAGATTTTTGTGCGACTGCAAGACCCGGTTCGGATGAATAATTACTCGCAACCTGAACCGGATATTTCTGTAGTTATACCAGATCCACTTTACTATGAAGACCACCATCCAATTCCTTCAGAAATTTATCTAATTATTGAAGTTGCGGATACTACGCTGAGAACGGATTGCGGGATTAAAGCGAAAATTTATGCTGAGTCGGGAATTACTGATTATTGGGTTTTGGATGTAAATAATCGGCAACTTCATGTTTTTCGAGAACCGAGTCAGGATGGTTATCTAAGTCGGGTAATTCTTGCGGATGGTGATAGTATTTCTCTTTTGCGCTTTCCTGATTTTTCTTTTTTTGTACGGGAGATGTTGCGTCCTTTAAATTATTGATTTTTTGAGTAATTAATTTTTTTAGGAATCGCTTGGCCACAAAAACCGGGTTTCTCTGTTAATAGTTGGTTGATGGCGGTACATCTTGGAAGAAACCCGGTTTCTCAGTCTTTGCGTGTAAGTCGAGAGAGGGCGGGCAATTTTAGCACCGCCCTTACAATTAGCTTCTGAGGCTGACACCGAATTTCTCAACTAAAACATCGCGAACTTTTTGCTGTGCCGGTTCGACATCGGTTTCGCTGAGTGTTCGATCGCCCGCGCGGTAAATTAACCGAAAAGCCAAACTCCGCTGTCCCGCCGGTACGTTGTCGCCTCGATATTCGTCGAACAGTTCCACGGAATCCAGCAAACTCCCGGCAGCCTTTTTCATCGCACTCTGCATCTCAACAACCGGAACTTCAACTGGTGCGAAAAATGCAATGTCTCTGTCAGAAGCGGGGAAACTCGAATAACCCGCGAATTTGCGAGTTAAGTTGTTCGATCGATCCAACGCTGCCAACAGCACCGCTAAATCTAATTGAAACACGTAAACCTGCTCAGGCAAATCCTTTTCTTGCTGCAATTGCGGGTGCAACTGTCCAAAAACTCCTAAATGTTTCCCGTTTAACGATAACGCCGCCGTGCGGCCAGGATGCAAGCGTGTATTCGAGGAATCACTTTGATATTCTACCGACAAACCCAACTCTTGAAACACGCTTTCCAAGATACCTTTTGCCTCAAACCAGCTCAAAGGTCGATCGCGCCCTCCCTGCTGCCATTTCCACACAGTCGGATCGCCGCCAATAATCCCCGCCACTGCATCGGCTTCCTTCATTGCATCCCCATCTTTCCAGAAAATGCGGCCGACTTCAAAACCGTTTAGCGCCCCATTTCCCTGTTCCAAATTGTACCCGAAAGCATCAATCAAACCCGACAGCATTTCTCTCCGCAAAGCCGAATACTCCACAAACAGCGGATTCGCCAGTACAACCTGATTGTCTCCCTCAGTTTTCACCAAAGAATAGTGCATCAACTCCGTCAAACCTGCCGCCCGAAAAGCCGATCGCACATTCCGAATTGCCGCGTATTCCGGCGACAGATAACCAGGTTCCGTTTTGCTGGGCAAAGTATCGCAGAAATGGTCATAACCGTGGAGTCTGGCAACTTCTTCAATTAAGTCAATTTCCCTTTCTAAATCCCGGTAGCGGTAAGCAGGAACAGTTATCGCAAACACCCGTTCTTTTTCCGTCGCAACAACTTCGCATCCCAAGGCTGTCAGAATATTTTTTACCTCTTCCGGTTCCAGATATTTAGAACCGCCCGTTTGTCCTCTTTTCAACTGCCCTAAAACCAGATTTACTCGGTCTAAACGCAATTCGAGCGATCGCGAAAAACTCAAATCATCGCCAGAACTCGCCGTTTTCTGCACCGTCGCAGTGCCTCCAGCCAACTCCAAAATTAGGGCTACAGCGCGGTTGCAGGCCGTCGCCAAAGCCGCCTGATTCACCCCCCGTTCGTAGCGGATCGATGCCTCGCTCCGCAGGCCTTGAGCGCGCGCAGAACGGCGAATCGTTGCCTGGTCAAAAATCGCGGCTTCCAAGACTAAATTTTGCGTTCCTTCGTGAACTTCCGTATCTTCGCCACCCATTACCCCAGCTAAGGCAACGGGTTTGTCGCTAGCAGTAATTAACAGATTTTGTGCTTGCAAATTGCGGTTTTGTCCGTCCAAAGTTTTGAACGATTCGCCTGTTTTGGCAAAGCGGATGCCGATGCTGATATCTTGAGTACCAGTGAAAGATTGTAGGCGATCGCGATCGAAAGCGTGCAGCGGTTGTCCCCATTCCAACAAAATGTAATTAGTCACGTCAACCACATTATTAATTGGCCGCACTCCCGCAGCCTGCAACCGCTGCTGCAACCAAGCTGGAGAAGCAGCAATTTTCACACCTTCAATTGCCGTGCCGATGTAAATCGGGCATCCTTGCGGTTCCGATATTTCTACTGCCAAACCAGGACTTTCTTTGCCCTCAATCACAACACCATTCGCTGCGGGAATTCTCAAACTCGCCCCAATCAGCGCCGCCACTTCCCGCGCTACGCCCACCATGCTCAAAGCGTCTGCCCTGTTAGCAGTTGCTGTCAAGTCTAAAATAACGTCGTCTAAACCCAAAATCGGGCGAATATCGCTGCCCAATTCGGGATTTTCTAACTCAAAAATGTGAATTCCGGCTGACTCTTTAGATAGTCCCAATTCCGCCAGAGAGCAAATCATTCCTTCTGAAGGAACGCCCCGCAATTTAGCAGGTTTAATCTTTAAATCAATAGTCGATAAATAAGTGCCGACAACAGCGACAGGCACGTAAATGTCTGCCCTAGCGTTGGGTGCGCCGCAAACAATATTCAAAGCTTCACCAGAGCCGACATCCACTTGACAAACTCTCAATTTGTCTGCATTCGGATGCTGTTCGCATGCGATGATTTTGCCCAAAACTACACCGCTTGCCCACGGGCGGCGGTCTTCAATTTCTTCAACTTCAAAGCCTGCCATTGTCAGGGTTTCGGCTAATTCCTCCGGGGATATGGACACATCCACCAATTCCCGCAGCCAGTTTAGAGAAATACGCATAATTTAGTCAGTAGTTAGTTGTCAGTGCTCGGTAGTTATTAGTCATTAGTCTGCGCCGGCCGGCTTCGACTGTGCAGTCACAGAATTTATTCGGCAAAGCCTTTACTACCATGATAATTTAATTTTGTCAATAGTTTTGTGGTATACATAAGCAAAAACGAGCGATCGGTCACTTATGTTGATGGCTCCTGCGGGGATTAGTAACATTCTCATTCAGATAATGAGGTATGCTAGAAATATCTCACAGTGCAAATATCTATACTTCGGACAGTTTTTGATTGCCCACCTTAGCATAAGGGTTTCAAGGCGATTCGGCAATCGAGCTACCAACGGAAAATCGAGGGTGTCAGACTACTAACTAAAAACAGTCCGGACTATTGAAAGCTCACCTAAGTTTAGAAAGACTTTACACAAAAAAGGACAACTTTAGCAAGTCTTTAAACTATCTTCAAGGATAATCCACGGAAAAAACTCACAGCAGCGAGATAATCAAAATAGGGAAAAGATATCTGCCTAAAAGACTTAGGTGCAATTCCAATTCGCAACCGGACGCACGGCCCGTCGGCAACTGATAGATCAGTATTTCTACCAGAAGCAGGAACAGGCAACTTGTGCAGTCGAGCGACGCTGACAAGATCAGAACAACATAGGCAAACTCAATCAATATGAGCTACTGCGTAAATCCGGGCTGTCCACATCCTCAAAACCCTGCTGACTCTATTCTCCAGTGTCAGACGTGCGGTGCGCGGTTATTGCTGCGCGCTCGCTACCGAGTCATTGAACCGTTAGGACAAGGAGGTTTTGGAGCTACATTTCTGGCAAAAGACATCTCATTGCCCGGTCAACCGAGTTGCGTGGTCAAGCAATTGCGACCCAGTAGTTCGTCGCCGCGAGTTTTAGAAATGGCGCGGGAATTATTCAAGCGAGAGGCAAAAACCCTCGGCCAACTGGGCGACCACCCGCAAGTACCCAGGCTGCTAGACTATTTTGAAACCGAACAGCAATTTTACTTAGTTCAAGAGTATGTAAAAGGCTCGACTTTGAAACAAGAAGTCAAGCACTCAGGCCGTTTCAACGAATCCGACGTTAAAAATTTTCTATTAGAAATTCTGCCAGTAGTGCAATATATCCACAGCCAAGGAGTAATTCACCGAGACATCAAACCCGCAAATATTATTCGCCGAGTTCAAGACGGCCACTTAGTTCTGATTGATTTCGGAGCGGTAAAAGACCAAGTTAGCCAAACAATATTATTAGACCCCGCCGACCAAAGCGCTAACACGAAATTTTCAGTCGGCACATTTAGTTTTGCCCCCCCGGAACAAATGGCGCTGCGGCCGATATTTGCCAGCGACATCTACGCGGTGGGCATGACTTGCTTGTACTTGCTGACAGGAAAATCGCCCAAGGATTTAGATTTTGATGGAGTAACCGGCGAAATTGTTTGGCAGCCACACGTTCAGGTGAGTCCAAATTTTGCGCGGATTCTCGAAAAAATGCTGAAGCCGATGGTTGGTCACCGCTTCCAATCAGCAGCAGATGTGCTCAGAGCTCTCTCTGGCCAATTTGAAGACCCAAATCTGGTCGATGGCTTGGCAACTCAATTCAACGGCTCTTCTCGTGCAGTTGAAGAACCGACAATATTTAATGACGAGGGTTCTTCGTGGTCACCGCCTCAAAGCAAAATTAATCAAGATTTACGATCGAACCACACCCGCGCTGGTAGAACTTCCTTCAGCCAATCCGGGAACACGGGGATGCAGCCGAGAGTTTCCCGGACTCTGGCTGAGTCCGGCAGAACTTTCGGAACCGTTGGACCTTCTAGCGGCAATTTAGCAGCGTCAAAGCTATCGAAAGTTGCTCCTAAGTGGGACACCAACAGCGTGCGATCGGCATATTTTAAAGGCAAGCGCGATTTTGCTGACTGCGAACTGTCGGGTTTGCAACTGCAAAAAGCGCAGTTAGCGGGAGGGAATTTTTATCAGGCTAAGTTGGTGAAGGCAAATTTGCAAGCAGCGGATTTGTCGGGGGCGAATTTGGGTCACGCGAGGTTAATTCAGGCGAATTTGCGAGATGCTAATTTGACTGAGGCTTATTGCAGCACTGCCAATTTTGAAGGCGCGGATTTCCGAGGTGCTGACTTGACGGGGGCTTATTTGACTAAGGCGAATTTGCGGGGAGCAAATTTGTGCGGGGCGAATCTTACGAACGCTACAGTTTCTGAGGAACAACTGGCAATGGCAAAGACCAATTGGCTTACTGTTAAGCCGGATGGCAAGCGGAGTTTTGGATTTTAAGAAGTCATTGGGCATGGGGCATGGGGGGGGCATGGGGCATGGGGCATGGGGCATGGGGCATGGGGCATGGGGCATGGGGCATGGGGCATGGGGCATAGGGCATAGGGCATGGGGCATGGGGAGTTGTTAGCTGCTACTAATCACCAATCACAACAGTCAACAGTCAACAGTCATCAGTCAACAGTCAACAGTCAACACTCAACACTCAACACTCAACACTCAACACTCAACTTCCCACTCCCCCAGTCAGGTGAGTCGTCAGGAGGAAGCCCGATCGCCCCAAAGTCGCCTAAATTAAAAACTAGGAATGGAGGATTCGATCGCACCTAAACATGAAACTGCTCAACCCCCGCACTCGAACGCTTCTGTACACCGGCATCCTGGCGCTGGCCTACTGTGTTACCGGAAAACTCGCAGCGTCGATGCTGGGACTGGTAAAAGCCGAACCCTCCCCCGTGTGGCCGCCCGCCGGTATTGCTCTAGCAGCACTGCTATTGCAAGGGCGACGGATGTGGCCGGGAATTGTCCTCGGTTCAGTGCTGTTAAACTCTACCGGCGGGGTGCCGTCGGCTGTCATTGCCACATCGGCCTTTAGCGTCACCCTGCAAGCGCTGGCTGGAGAGGCTTTGCTGAGGGAGAGCGGATTTTCTACCAAACTCGATCGATTGCGAGATGTCCTGGCTTTGGTAGCGGGCGCTGTCATCGGGTCTACTTTGGTCGGCTCTATCCTTGGCAACTTGGGAACCTGCATTTTTGGTTGGGCTCAGTGGAGCAATTTCTCTCGCAACTGGTGGACTACGTGGCTGGGAGACGGTATGGGAATTTTGATTGTGACGCCCGTGCTGCTGACTTTGAACCACGCCGTTAATAGTTTTAAATTTCCATTCAAACTGAGATGTTTTATTGTTCTCAATTACTTGTTTAGGAACAGGCAAGATGCCTGTTACACAAGAGATGAATTTTATTGTGAAACAGGCATCTTGCCGGTTCTTGACGGTGTAAAAGGTGAGATAAAACCTGGGATTATTTCAAGCTTAAAAGCATTTTTTAAGTGGCTAAAATCCAATTTACAAATTAATAATTACCAATTATTAATTTGTAAGTCTAAAGCCACACTTTCTGCACAGGTAAACCGCTATAACCTACTATTTTTAATTGTTAATTATTCAGAAATAGCGCTTTGGCTGACTCTGTTGCTGAGCGTTAGCTGGCTGTTTTTTTGCTCTAAAATACAGGAGGGGATCGCTCAGTATCCGCTGGAGTATCTGCCTTTTCCTCTAATAGTTTGGGCGGCCCTGCGGTTTCAACCGGCGGGAGCGATTTTTGCTTATTCGATCGTCTCTTGCATCGCGATTTGGGGAGCAGTACAGGGAGGCGGCCCGTTTTTGGCTAAAAGCGATAATCTCAAACAGGCGGTTTTGTTTTTACAAGCTTTTACCGGTACGATCGCCCTTGTGGCTCTGATGTTGGCTGCCGCCGTAGCAGAACGCCAGCAAGCGCTCGTGGAGGTGCGCCGCACGGCCGCCATGCTGCGCGATCGCGAAGCTAGTCTGGCGAACGCTCAGCGCATCGCTCAGTTGGGCAATTGGGATTTAAATTGCGCCGCCCTCACAGCAACTGAAAAGTGCGAAGAATCCGCAGAACATCGTATATCCAATATCGAATTGCGGTGGTCGAACGAACTTTACCGCCTCTTGGGTTTTGCTCCTGGAACTGTCAAACCGACACCAGAAGTTTTTTTGCAAACCGTACATCCAGAAGACCGAGAATTGGTGGCGCGATCGCAGCGCCAAGCTATGTTTGAGCGCACACCCTATTGCATTAACTACCGAATTGTGCTAGCAGACGGCTCCGAACGCACTGTCTGCGAACAGTCGGCCATTCAGTCAGGGGCGATCGCCGCCACAGTCCAAGACGTTACCGAACGCCACCGCGCGTTCGTGGCTTTGCGGGCGTCCTCCGATCGCGATCGCTTGCTCTCAGAAATCGCCCTGCGAATTCGCAACTCACTCGATCTCGAAGAAATTCTCAACACTACTGTTGCCGAAGTCCGGCAATTTTTTAAGGCAGACCGCGCTTTCATCGGTATTATGGACGCGGACGGGGTACATCTTCCTAGTCCGGTGTACGGTAAGGTTGTGGCCGAGTCTGTGGGAAGCCAATGCCGTTCTATTCTCGGGTGGGTGCTCGCTGATGAGAATCACCTCGAAAACTTGAGAACGTTTTATGCCACCAACCGTGTCCGAGCTATCTCCGATACTGCTAGCGTTCAACTCAGCGGTGCAGTTGCCCAATTATACAGCGACTATCAAATTCGCGCGACGTTAAATGTGCCGATCGTCCTGGGGGATGAATTGTTCGGGATCTTAGCCGTCAACCAGTGCTGCGGGCCCCGCCAGTGGCAAGAATTTGAAATTGATTTGTTGGAAAAACTCGCTACCCAAGTGGCGATCGCTCTCCAGCAAGCTCAACTTTTGCAACAGGTGAAAGCTCTCAATGCCAACTTGGAATCTCAAGTGGAGGAACGCACCCGCCAACTACAGCAAAAAATGCACGAACTGGAAGAAACCAATTGCCTGAAAGACCTATTTTTGCACGCAGTTTCTCACAATCTCCGCACTCCTGTTATGGGAATGTTAATACTGCTGAAAAATTTGCTCAACAAATCGCCTTCTGACTCTCTACAAGATGTTCCGGTTTCTCGATCGATTTTGCAGCGGATCGTTCAAGCTAGCGAACACCAGTTGACTATGGTTAATTCCCTGCTCGACGCTCACGCTAGCGAGGTCAAAGGTATTGTTCTCAATACTGTACCGCTGCATTTGCCGTCTTTAGCTTCAGCCATTGTTGGCGATTTAGAACCGATGTTGGCCAAAAATCAAGCAACTTTAACTCATAAAATACCACTGGATTTGCCACAAGTCAAGGCCGACATCAAACACTTGCAGCGGGTGTTGGAAAACTTGTTGACTAATGCTATTAAACACAATCCTCCGGGAGTCAATATCACTTTTAAAGCTGAGGTAATAGAAGTTGAAAAAACTCTAAACTATGAAGAAAATTTACAGGTTTTAACATCTCAAAATACTCAGCTCGCCCGCTATATCCCTAACCTTGCCTCTGCTGCGGGCGATCGTCCTGGGATGGGCGAGGCCCCCCAGAAAAATCAGGAAACCCTGGCCAAATTTAACCTCGACGGCAGTTGCAAAATGCCCCGCTATCAGGGTCAAATTGGCAATATCGGCAGCAAATTGCCCGGAGTCACCGTAAAAATGGTTTGCTGTACTGTAACAGATAATGGAGTGGGAATCAGCCCCAAACAGCGGGAATCTCTGTTTGAACTTTACGTTCAAGACCCTAATAGCCGACAATTAACAGGGCTGGGTTTGGGATTGTACCTGTCCAAGCAAATTATCAAAGCTCACGGTGGCGAAATCGGCGTCGAAAGCACTCCCGGCGGTGGCTCGACTTTCTGGTTTTCGCTACCTGCTGTCAACTCGGACGATCGATCTTTATCAATCTAAAATCTAAAATCTAAAATCTAAAATGGTATGAGCTATTTGGGCAATGCAAAATCAGTTCAGGGGTTAACGGTTTACGAGGTGTGGCGCGATCGCTTCCTCCGAGATCGGCTGCGCCCTGCTGTCGGAATTGCCATCTTTTTTGCCTTCACCATAACTGTCTATTTTCTGGGCAAACGATTCTTAGCTCACCAGGAGTTTGAAAGTGTTTATTTGTACACAAGCGCTGCTGTAGAATTGGGTTTGCTGACCTGTTTTGTGTTGCAAAAAACCTCCTTCGGACAGCGCTATCCCGGTTTGCTATTTTTGGGGTTTTCGTGGTCGCTGACGCTGGTTGTACAGCTTGGGCTAGCCGTCGCACAAGCCGGGGAATTACCAATTTTTACCTGGAGTTTAGCGTTTCTGATCCAAGCTACGCTGATGCCCGTCCGCTGGCGCCTCCACCTGATTTCTCAACTCGGCGTTTTGTGTTGCCACGTCGGGATAAATTTGGTTTTAAATCTAAGTTTTGCTAAGTATACTCCTTTTAAGTTGACCGGGTTGTACTTATATTTGTTTTGGTTTTGTTTGATTTGCGATTTGTCGGTTTATTGGTACGAATGTCTGCAACGGAAAGAGTTTAGTACCAGGCATGAGTTGGAATCTGCTTACCAGCAGTTGGAGGTGGCAGAGGCGAAGTACCGCAGCATTTTTGAGAATGCCGGCGAGGGAATTTTTCAAAGCACTCCCGATGGCCGTTATATTACGGCAAATCCAGCTTTGGCTCGGATTTACGGCTGCGATTCCCCGGAAGAAGTGACGGCAAAGTTTACTGATATTGAGCGGCAGTTGTACGTCGATCCAGTTCGCAGAAATGAGTTTTTGCGATCGATCGAGGAAAGCGGCACAGTATCGGATTTTGAATCTAAAATTTACCGCTCAGACGGCAGTATTGTCTGGATTTCCGAGAAAGCGCGGGCGGTACGGGATCGCAGCGGCTCCGTGCTTTATTATGAGGGTTTAATTGAGGATATCACGCAGCGCAAACAGGCACAAGAATCGCTGCGGCTGTTTATCCACGCTCTTTCTCACGACTTGCGAAACCCGGTGGCGGGAATGTTAATGGTGCTGAAAAATTGGCAGACGAAACCTGGGGATTCGATCGCAATTCCCCGTTCTATTTTGGAGCGAATGATTCAAGGTAGCGAGCAGCAGTTGGGGTTGATAAACTCGCTTTTGGAAGTTCACGCCGGGGAATTGCGCGGTTTTGTTTTGCACTGCGATCGGGTTGACTTGAGGGCCGTAGTTGAAGCGGCTGGGGCAGATTTGGAGCCTTTAATGAATGAGGCTCAAGCTACTTTTAAAAATTTAGTGCCAGAAAATTTCCCCGCCGTCAATGCTGACAAAACTCAGTTGTGGCGTGTGTTCTCTAATTTAATTGCTAATTCTTTGAAACACAATCGACCCGGGCTGAATTTAAAAATTTCGGCTCAAGTAATTAAGGCGGGGAAATTAATTATAAATCAAAGCACAGCAAAACAAGACATCGACAAATTACCGATTACCAATCCACAATCCCCAATCCCTAATTCTCCAAGTAGCATGATTTACTGTACCGTTGAAGATGACGGGGTGGGAATATTGCCGGAACAGTGCGAACATCTTTTTGACCTCTACGTTAGGGGTTATCAATCCCGACACTCCCTTGGTTTGGGTTTGGGCTTGTATCTTTGCCGACAAATTATTGGCGCTCACGGCGGGGAAATTGGGGTAATTAGCAGTCCCGGTGCTGGGGCAAGTTTTTGGTTTACTTTGCCGCTGGCTGAGAATTCCCGGTAATTTTTTTGTATGTTTAATTACATTTAATCTAGCAACAGCGGCTGACATTTGGAACCTTCTTAATTGCTGAAAACCTTGCGAAATAGTTCTTCTTCCGACTTCCATCGGACTTCTGCTCTACTTTGGTTGTACCATCGCAGGTGGCTTTTTGAGCGGCCGGGGCCAAATTAGTCGATCGGACTATTGATATTAATTTAAAACCGTGGTATACTTCCCGAAAGTTTTTAAAGGAAAAATAAACTTCCAATCTTCATATTTTCTTTAGAAACATCATTTAATCTAGAAAATCTCTAAAACTAGATAAAAAATATGCAATTTATGTTTATCGAGCAAAGCTCAGAAAACACAGCTAAATACGATGCAGCTAAGTACGACTCAGCTAAATATAACGAGCGGTCGTTCTCAACTTTAATTCGGGCGCTCCGTCTTTCCCAAGGTTACTTTTCTTTCGTTTTAGTTCACTGCAACTCGCTAGCTTTGCGGCAGCAAATAGTCGATCGGCTGCAAGCAACTTGTCCCGTGCAACCGCAGCAACTGTTTTTGCCCGAATCGGCGACAACTCTCTACACGACAATCGCAGCAGAAGTAGACGCGGAACAGCCTCCAGCTTTAATGATTCTCGGTTTGGAATCAGTGCAGGCGATCGATCGATTGCTCGTTTCTACCAACCTACTATGCAGCGAATTCAGCAAAAAATTTTCCTTTCCCGTCGTCTTTTGGGTAACGGATGAACTTCTGAGAAAAATTATTCGCACCGCCCCGGATTTATACAATCGGATGACGACAATTAGATTCATCAGTGAGTAGTAATCAGTCGATAGATTGTAGATTGTAGATTGTAGATTTTTAACAGTTAACAGTCAACAGTTAACAGTCAACAGTTAACAGTCATTAGTCAACTGTTAAATTCCGCTTCCCAAATCAGAACTAATTCTCGCGCCGCCGCAGTTCCCTCAGCAGGAAAACCTGCCAAAAAGTCTTTATCCGCCCCCACGTCGTAAGGCCCTTCCTTAAACTCCAAAATTACAGTATCCACTGCCAAAGCTACTAACGTATGAATAGTGCCCTCTGGAAGTTCGACAGCGCGAGTCGGGCCCGCAGCGCTGACTCGCAAGGAACGGAGGATTTGACCGTTTTCATTCAAAATAACAATACCGACTTCTCCTTGAATAACCACAAAAAACTCAAAACCGTTAACCGCCTGCGGGCGCAGGTGTTGGTGAGGGCAGACGTAAGTGCCTGGTTGCAGCACGTTGACAAAGCGCTGCACTTTTTCAGACAAATCATGGAAATTGTAGTTTTGTCGCTGGCGGGGACTGCGGCGGGATGAAGCGGCAACTTCGTCTAGCAATTCTTGCGTCAGCAATTTGATCGGAGGGGACTGCACAACAGATATCCTGTATTTAATAGTTTTTGAACAAATGGGCTAGTCTGGGATCATCGTTATCAGCATCTCTTGACACATGGAAATCGCAACTCAGGTGCGTATCACTAAGGCAATGCGTTTGTCAAGTATCTTTAGAAAAAGTATTAGCCCGATCGCCCTTTCGACTATTCTAGTCTGCGCCAGTAGTGTTTCTGCCTCTGAACCGAGGCCGGCACTGTTAATTCAGCAGGAATTGCCACAGCAGCAAGTTAAAGAAGAAATTCGCGATCGAGTTCAAGAAGAAGTTGACATTGCTTTTGGGCGCACGGCGGTACTGCTGAACGGGCTGATAATTGCCCTAACTTTGTTTCCGACAGCAGCCGGAGTCGGGGTTTGGTTTCTGTTGAGCAAATTGTCCAAGCAGACAACAATTGCCCGCCAAGAAATTGAAAGTCTCCATTACGATACAATTTCTCAATTAAAACTATTAATTTCGGATGCTGAAACTATCTTAGGTGAAATTCAACACCAAAGTCACGCGGCGGATGCAGAAACAGACTTGTTATTGCCCGATGCCCAAATTCAAGAATTTGCTCCTGTTAACTATGGCAATTACCAACAGCTATTGACCGCGGGCGACTATGCTAAACAGGGAGATGCTTGTTTCTTTGAAAACCGTTATCAAGATGCGATCGCAGCTTACGATCAGGCCCTGCAAATTCAGCCGGATTTAGCCGATACTTGGAATAACCGAGGAGTAGTGCTCACGAGAATGCAGCGGTATCCAGAGGCGATCGCCTCTTACGAACAAGCTACTACAATTCGCCCCAATTATCCCGATGCTTGGAACAATCGAGGCGTGGTATTGTTGGAGTTGCAGAAGTACCAGGAGGCGATCGGCTGTTACGAACAAGCAATTCAAGCCAAACCCGATTATGCCGATGCTTGGAACAACCGAGGCGTTGCTTTTTCCAAAATGCAGGAGTACGAACAAGCAGTAATTTCTTACAATCAAGCCCTACAAATTAAAAATGATTATACTGACGCTTGGAACAATCGAGGCGTTGCACTCTCCAAATTGCAAAAATACGAAGCTGCTATTGATTCCTACGACAATGCTGCTAAAATCCGGCCTGACTTTTACAGAATTTGGTACAACAAAGCCCGATGTTATGCCCTACAAGGCCAAATTGAATTAGCAATTGAAAATTTAAAGCGCGCCCTCAATCTTAATCCCAATGTATGTAAAGAGTTGGCAAAAAGTGAAGCTGATTTAGAAAAAATTCGCGAACACGACGCATTCAAGCAGTTGATTAATTGATCGGAACTCAGTAGATGAGTAGGAAAATACATACAGCCTATTCCAGGTTTATGAAGTGTAGGGAAAAAGGTTTTCGCCTTTTCCCTACGGGGATAGAACCATAGACGGGGGTACTTCATAAACATGGAATCTGCTTTAAGTAGTCAAAAGCGAGTGAAACGAAGCTATTGGCTTTCGGTTCTGGTAGTTGTACATTCGGTTATACAGCAAGGTTTATTTGTGCCTACCTACTTACTTCTGTTTAATTACTACCAAAGTAATGTCATCAAATACTTTTTGCTCCCCCATGTATCGCCGCACGTCGTCAATAACAGCTTGCTTGATTTCTGTTGCTGACTGTTCCCTGTTAATGACCACAACTTCAATCGGGTGCATCTCACTTTGGCAAATACATCAAATTGAAAGTTGACCGTTGAGATAAGCACAGCGAAGAGCAAGGATAG
>NZ_JAUBQW010000290.1:0-1818 GCF_036701485.1 Microcoleus sp. Pol11C3
GTTCAGCCTTGTGGCTGGAAACGTTATGTACGGGCTTTCACCGTGATTCACGTTTCAACGAATCGCACTATAGTCTTTAATCGATAAAAACCAGGTTTCTTGGGGCGCTGCGCCCAAGCCCTAACATAATTAATTATTTCTCCTGAAACAAGCCTAAAGAACAAATAATCATCGGTTCCCGTTTGTCTTCGTCTTCATTGACAATACACAAACGGTCATCCATCCGCAAACCCACGACTAATTCTGCTAATTGTCGATCGCCAATACCGCTTTTTAACTGCCGATTTAACGTGTCAATTGCCGACTGGCGCAGGGGATAGCGGTAAATTTCATCGATTGCTTTTGCCAATTCATCGGATGCAAATATTGTACCGCGCATGGACTGGGCGTAACTCTTCAAACGTTCATAGGTTCGGAACCGGGCCCCGGAAGGCCGGCCCAATTGTCCGCCCGCAGTTAACTCTTCTTCTGCTATCAACTCTGCACATTTTGTGACTAATTCGTGATGCTGTTTGTCTCTGGGAATGGCTGGTGTTGCTTCGTCGCAGGCGGCAATTCTTAAAATTGCCAGTTGCGATTGAGTAACGCTATTGCCATCGCGATCGACCCAAATTAACGAATCATTTCCCTCGGCGGTTTTCATGTACAATAAAACTCCTTCTGGTTGCAAGGGTGCGGGAGTATGATTGCGAGTTGAATAAACTACATTTGGCATTGACTCAATCGTTTTTTTCAAAATTGGGTTGTTGTCAGTCGCATTTTTCCAAATTTGGAAAGCTTCGGATGTTAAGTCAACTTCGGCATCTTCTTCGCCATCTAAAATTCCGGATTTTTCATTGTAAATATCGAGAATGACTTGAGGTGAGTCATCCTCAAAAAATGTCTCATCAGTTCCAACAACTTCGGCATTTTCTTGCAAGCGTCGGCGCAGTCTTTCGCGCAGGTTGATAATGCGATCTACTCCTTCATCTGGCAAGAATGAATAACACAAAATCTGCTCAGCTTTTTGACCGATTCTGTCCACTCTTCCCGCCCGCTGAATTAACCGAATAATTGCCCAAGGTAAGTCATAATTAACGATAATCGCACTGTCTTGCAAGTTGTGACCTTCACTCAGGATATCGGTCGCAATTAAGATTCGCAATTCTTGTTCTGGGGATATTTTATCCCGCTTGCCGCTGCTAGCCGGACTAAACCGGAATGTGAGTTCGGTGGGATCTTTTGATTTACCTGTAACCGATGCAAGGCCCGCAATATTTAGGGCAGTTAAATTATCAGTTATATAGCGGACTGTATCGGCAAACTGAGTAAAAATTAATACTTTATCATGGGGGTGAGTTTCTGTGAGCAATTTCACCAAAGCAGCTAACTTTTCATCGGGTTGAGAATGCCATTCACCGCAAGTTTGCAAGACTTCTATCAGACAGCGGGCATCTGCTAGCAAATCCAGTTTTAACTTCTTGGTATCAAAAAAGTCGGATTTGAGCCATTTAAACCTGCGCTGGTAGCGCGTTTGATATTCTCGATAAACAACTTCTGCCCGCTGTTGAAAACTCTTTTGAGTTAACAGTAATTCGGCTTCGATATCTAAAAGTTCGCCCGCATCATCTTCGATTTCTTCGGTATCAAAACTGCTAACCACCACTGAATCAGCATCTTCATCGCTGTTGCGGGTATCCAACAAGTCTGCATCCTGGGTGCCGATCGGAATATCGAAGTTTTGGTCGATCGCATATAAATATAGGACTTACGCATTGACAAAATCACAAAATAGTGCATCGATAAATATGACTGGTCTATTTTCCAGGTATTTGACAA
>NZ_JAUBQW010000074.1:0-31115 GCF_036701485.1 Microcoleus sp. Pol11C3
TATCTTTAGTTGAGTTTGAATATATCGGTCGCTCCTATTCATAGTTTGCGATCGATTATTCAGCAAGCCCTAATTATATCAGAGTCTTGATAATGATTTAGGATTGCTATAGGAGGCAAAAACGGCAATAATTATGGAAAAGATGACAATAAAAAAATCGTATTGAACAACGATTAATAGATTAGTTTCATAGAAATTTAGACTTGGACTATGGCTTGGAAGTTCTCTGGAGATTTAGCCTCTTGCGTGGTGCTGCCTTTGAGGTATCGTACCACCTCCTCGTAAATTTGACGGTTAATGCGATCGCCCCGACGACCATTTCCAGTTTAATGTCATAAATTTATTTTTTCTCTTGTATTGGCGATCGCTCTAAACCAATGCGGCTGCTTGAGGCTCTAACTTTTCTTCTAAAGCTAAGCCCGTCCGCTTCACCACCAACAGCGTAATATCATCAAATACTTTTTGAGTGCCGATATGTCGCCGTACATCGTCAATCACCGCTTGCTTAATTTCCCCAGCAGACAAATGCCAGTTTTTGCTAATGACTTCACACATCTGCTCAAGTCCATACTGTTTTTTCTTAATGTCTTTGGCTTCGGGAATACCATCGGTATATAGCACTAAACCATCTCCTGGCTGTAGTTCAATTGAAATGTGACTGATGAAATCAGCAATATCATCGTCGAGGGCGATGGGGAAGCCTAAATCCATTGTGTCGATACGTTCAATTTCTCCACCGTTTCGCACAATGATTGTTTCTTCATGTTGTCCGCTAATACTGACCCGTCCTTGGGAGTAATTTAAAATCGCCAAGGTGAGACTTTTCTCGGACTTCATGCGCTGCACATTTTTGTAGAGGGTGCGGTTGATCACATCCAGGAACCGAACCGGATCAGTTTCGCGGATTTCCTTGAGGGTACGAACGGCTGTTTGCGCCATCAGCATCAAGATACCGCTTTCGAGTCCATGTCCAGTAACATCACCGATGCCAAGAGTGACAATACCATCAGTGTTTAAGACCTCATAGTAGTCGCCTCCGACTTCATCGGCAGCCTCCATGTATCCCGCGATATCGAGTCCTTCAATTTCTAGTTCCTCAGCATTAGGCAGAATCATTTGCTGCATTTGGCGCACTATATCCAATTCAGCACCCATGCGGAGATTCTCTTTCTTGAGTCTCTCGTTGAGGGCGATGATTTCTTCGTTAGCAGTTGCTAGTTCTGCGGTGCGTTCTTTAACTTTATCTTCTAGGGTTTCAAACGATTCCTTCAGTTGCCCTGCCATGCTGTCGAAGGAATGTTCCAGTGTATCAATTTCCTCAATTTCAATAAAGTGAGTAGTGTCTACTCGGTTGTCGAGGTTACCAGCAGCAATTTCTTCAGCAGCTTTAGTGATTCGGATAATGGGAATGGTAATCGAGCGGGCAGTCAGGACACCGAGTACAATTGCCAAAGCTAGTGCTGCTAAACACAGTAAGATTGTGTTGCGGGTATTAACATTGATCTGCCCCATAAAATCGGACTCTGGAATCACCAGGACGACTACCCAGTTGAGTCCCAACTTATCTTGCCAAGGTGTGACAGACACAAATGTTTTTTCATTGTTAATTTTCATTGACAGCATTTGGGGGGTGCTGATCTGACCTAATGTGCCAAAGCGATCGCGCAACTGTTGAGCCGACTCCCGCAGCAGGGGTTCTTGGCTTTGAAATACACTCAGGCGTTGGGCTTTGCCATCGACTACTCTGTAGGGTTTCTCCTGGCTGGAACTGGCAATAATCATGCCATCCCGTTCCATGATGACAATTTTACCAGAGGAACTGATGTGTAAATTACGCAGGAAATCACTGATTTGGGACAGAAGGAAATCTACAGTCAGTACACCCCTCAATCGCTTCGATGAGTCATACACCGGGTAGGTAGAAACAACGGAAATGATCTCAGGGCGATCCACCCATTGATGGATGGGATTCCAGGTTGGTTTACCCTTAGCTACCGTATTTTTGTACCATCCATCTTCCCTGGGATTCCAGTTTCCCGTGGACACAAGTTTTTTTAGATTGCCCCTTTGGTCAAGGGAATAGCGTTTGGTCAGCGTTACATCGGATGCTTCTATCCTTTCTGTATATAGAGAACCATCGTCTCCTCGTTCAAGGGCGACACACTCTCCTTGCTGGCTACAGAACACAATGTTACTGAGCTTTTCAGACAACTTCATTTCCCGCCAAAAAAATAGTCTGGTTGTATCGAAATCCTCTGGGTTTAGCATCCCCAGGTCGATCGCCTGTGCATTAATTCCATTCACTTGTTGGGGTGTTGCTAGGTAGTTACTTAACTGCTGACTGACGCCGGTACTCACCTGATTACTGAGTTGGGTTGCTAAGTCATTAACGGCTTTTTGCCCATTGCGGAAGGAGAGATAACCAACTAACCCGACAGCCGCTACAATTTGCAAAACGAAGGGAACGACGAGGGCTGTACGGAGACGCAATTTACCAGAAGTATTTTTCACAGATTTCATGGGGATAGTGGTTAACGAAGAATAATTCACCCTTTCAGCATCGCTTCCAGTTGTTGCGGTGCGTTCTTAGGAGTTTCTACCTGTTGCTTCACAACCCGCAATGCAATATCATCACTGGCTTAGGGGGATACAAACGGCATTTTAATCCCACACAAAGCCTGCACTGGCTTTATATGAAGCTGTAGACATCCCTATTTTCTTGCAACCAGCAGATTTGTGGGATTCGCTCTCAGCAGTTTACAGGCAATATGCGCTGTATTATACAGATATTTGGGTCATCTCTGAAAAAGTTTTCCCTCGCCAGCGATACCAATCTGGCGGGAGAGATAGGGCACAAACTTCTCCTGCTATAGAAAGATTCAATAACACCCTGATGCCCAGAACCTCTCGCTATTCTAATAAAAACTTTGTTATTTAATAAAAAGCTCTCCAATACTCTGGGAGCTATTTGGTATTTTATCCATCATTACAAAACTTCTTTACACCTAAAAGTGTTTAGGATTTTTCCGGGCTATGCAGAAGGACCCAAAAATTTAAGTTGAGTAACGAAACTTGCCTTGGAATTTTGAGATAATTTACTCAGAATAGTCAATTTTAGCACAGTTGGTGGCAGAAGTTGTTCACGTAATTAAGAATCCAGTCAGTTTTATTTACAGCAAAATAGTTAATTTTAATCCATCTGTTTTATTTTATATTTCTCCAACCTGATTAAAAATTCCCCTAAATACTCTCCCGCATTCGCACCATAAATTCCATAAAATTTAAAACCTCTTAATCGGGCTTTTATCAAAAATGCAGAAAGAGCATAAATTTTGTTGAGCCGATAGGAGGTCTACAAACGTTTATCTAGTTTCAATAAATTATATTATTTATGTAGGGGCTAATTTCAGACAGCCCCTACATCATCTTTGCTCCCACTGGCTTATTTTTGCAGCGGATTGAGTTTCGTAACCGAGCTTTCCTTGGCATCTTCAGCGCTATCTTTGAGGAAACCAGAAGCATCCTTAAAGGCGGCGCCTACTCTCTCTAAAATATTGGCATCGGGATCGCTGCGATCGAATACGGGTTGAGCCTTAGCCGGCTGTCCGTCTGGCGCTTCTAATAGAGTTTTATCTCCGCCGAGTTCGAGGTCGAACTTGTCAGTTTCCATGGGTGCAGAACCCGGATAAAGCAGCTTTGAGGAATTAGATTCAGCGGTAGTCGAGGCCAGGAGTCGATCGCCTACGATAGACAAATCAGCCCGATTCTTTTCTGCTTGAGCAGGCGACTGATTTACTTTAGGATCGGTGGATGTTTTATAATTAGTATATCCATCACCACCGGCCTTGTGAGGGTTATTCATTCCTCCCATTTGAACGGGAGGATTCTCAGGTCGAGCACCTCGAACATCGCCCGCATTGCAAGCGGTGCTGGTAAACAGCAGCACACCTGCCATAAATACAGTCAAAAATTGACCGATACGCAGTCTTTTAAAAAAAGCAGTTACTGTGTTCACAAAATTTTCCCAATTGTTTACTACTACTTGTCAAGAGTAAAAATAAACTCCCCATGCCTGCCTCTAACGGCGGTGATATTTTGCAGCATATTTCTATCTATTTTTTTATAACTTTAGAGGGATTTAAAAAGTGCGACCGCCTTCGAGAGATTATTTGTGGGAGGACTAACACGCCGATATCTAGAAACCCGGTTTTTTTACCGGGTTTCTAGAGAAAGTTCGGTTGAGAAAATCGCGTACCCGACGGAGAAGAAAACGGCGGAGGTAGTTTGAAAGCGTAGTCTTCGGGTGCGTGCGTTCCAATAATTGCTCACAAAAGCTTTTGTGTTTTTGACCACGCCCAAAAACAGATACTTGCGAACGACTCCTGCCGTAGAGTTCTAAAAATTTTAGACTCTTGTTCCAGCAGCCAGATTCATCTGTGGAGTAATCTAACCTCTAAAATCTAAAATCTAAAATCCACTGACGCACCCTACCAGTTACTAACCTCACAACCCTACTGCTACTCTGGGAACTTTTCGACTTTCGCTTCAGCTTGCAAAGTCAGCACACCAGCTTCCACATTTAGCTGCTGAATTCGCAGGGACATTCCCTCCAGTTCAAAATTTCGCAAGTTTAAAACTTCACCAGCTTTGTCCGCCAAAGCTTCAGTTAACTCGGGGGAAAATTCCTTGTTTTCGGGATACTCGACATCCTGAAGAGAAATTGCCCAACCGCCCTCTGCGATCTGAGGTTTTGACGTAAAATAAATTTTTTCAGTTGAGGTAGTTTCCCGCACCAATACCTCAGCATTTAAAGCGATTTTTCCGGTTAGCAATTGGCACTCAATAGTTTTAACGTCTATTGTCTGCTGTTGTCCCTCAACAGTAACTTTTAAGTTTTTCAGTTTCCTGCTGATGTATTCGGAATTAAAAGCGCGGTTGATATCGCTTTCTGTTAAAACGGCGCGTGCCGCACCGAAGGCAGGCCCGTTCAGTTCAATTTTGCCAAACATAGCGGTCAGGGGATTGACAGCAATATCCTTTATGTGAATTTGCAAATCTTCCACGCGCAAATCTTGTTGCATTACCAACCCTGTGCCCTCAACTGCAACGGCCTCTACTGAACCTTGGGCTAGCTGGATCGGATCGGTGTTGACTGTGACAGACAAAGTTTCGGACTCGTCTAATTTGCTAGCAATAGCAATCTCGGCCACTTTGTCGATCGCCTGTTCCCCTAAACTCCTATTTTGTTGAAGCACGCTCAGCATTCCTAATAATATTGTTTTTAAAATAGTAGTTAATACCTAATTGAGTTAGCGTCTTCCTCTCGGGAGGTTTCTCGTATTAAAAAAACTCAGCCAAAGACAGAGGGTTTCTACAAAGTTGCTAAAAGTAGTAAGGTGTTCTTCGGCGCACCCTACGTTGAATCCGTTGCGAAGCGGTGAAAAATCAAAAACTCGGATTTTTGCTAAAAGTCTTTTCGAGAAGTTCGATCGCCCGCTACAATAAGTTAAGAGCCGGCACCGCCTTTTGTAATGAATCCAGAATCAACTCTCGCCAGACTACAAGCTACACTTCCCGACGGAAAACTGCCTTCTAGCTACGGGGTTTACTTCAAAAACACCCTAGTAGCCCTATGTCACGCCCTAGAAGACCACATTTTGCAAACCAGCGCCGGGGAAAATATCGAACTCAAACCCCTAGTTTTGGTGACGTTTCAGCAGGGAAAATGGTATTTACAGGAAGCCGATCGCTACCTAGATATTGCTAATGCTTCTCGGCGCGTTGTCATCGGTGCAGTAGCCGACAGCGGTTTCGCTACCCACAAAACCGGGCAATTAGAAAATGTATCTTTAATAAATCTTGATGAGATTGACCCCATAATCCAAGAATGGAATTTAATCATCCTCGCCCCGACATACAAAGCAATGGTGCTTTGCCGCGAACTTTCAGACCAGGAATACTTGCCCGAGGGCAAGCCAGAAGTAGATACAGAGCGAAAGTTCTACGGTTTGTGGTCGTTTGACCAGTCTTTGGTGTCGGCTGCTGCAGAAATTTTTATAGAACAGACGCGACATTACAACTCCCCCCTGGCCGACAGTTTGCTAGAAATGCACCACGAAATCCTGGCTACCAAAGGCCCGCCCTTGGCCGACATTAGTGGCGTGGTATCGCGGATAGTCACTTACCTGCAAAGTTCTCAGCAGCAAATGGTAGCAATTAACCGCCAAACCCGCGAGTTGTGGGAATTGGAAGGTCAAGCTTTACGCATCAGCCGCAATTTGAACGCTAACAAACTTCAAGCTTTTCTGCGGATGGCCCAGCGCGTGGACGAACGCGATACCTCAAATCCTACAGCGTCTTTGCAGGTGGCTGCTTTGTCGGAAACTTTGGGTCAACTGCTGGATTTGCCGGCTTTGCAGTTGCGGAGGCTGCGGCTGGCTGGATTGGTGTTTCGAGTCGGCTTAGTTTCTGCCCCGAATGAGGTGTTCGATCGCACTCCCGATGCTTTTGACCAAGCAACTTTCTCCTTTTGGCGCGATCGCAGTTTCATTGGTTCCCAACTGCTGCAAGCAATGCCGGAATTAGCACCTGTAGCGGAAATTGTCAAGCACCAACTCGAATATTGGGACGGCAGCGGCAGGCCCGAGGGTTTGCGAGCCGAAACCATACCCGTTGCTTCGCGGATTTTGGGGTTAGTCGCTGATTTTCAAGAATTGACTCAACCGCGTGGCGATCGTCCGGCTTTGAGTTTGAGCGAAGCTTTGGAACAGTGCCGCGAACTGTCTGGCACTCGCTTCGATCCGGCTTTGGTGGAAACTCTCAGCAACGTCGTCAGACTGACAGAAATGGGTTTGATGGAGTTACCAAACCGCCCGAGCCAACTGCCTAACGTGTGGTTGGAGGAGGGCGATCGAACGACCTCGGCCGCTCCGGCATTATAAAATAACTGGATTGTTGACTGTTGACTGTTGACTGTTGACTGTTAACTGTTGACTGTTGACTGTTAACCAACAACTGACAACCAACAACTGACAACTGACTAATGACTAATGACCTCGAAGCCATACGCAAAGGCAAAATTTTGATGTTGGCCGGCACTGATTTAGCCGGCCAAGACTTAGCGGGAGCCGATCTTGCCGATGCTAACTTGTCTCAAGCCAACTTGAGTGGAGCTAATCTCGCCGGCGCTAACTTGCAGCGGGCCGTATTGCGAGCCAACCTCCGAGGCGCTGACTTGAGTGGCGCTGACTTGCGAGGCGCAGATTTTCGGAATGCCGATTTGCGGGGGGCTTCCTTCGCTAACGCTTTAGTCCGCGATGCAAGTTTTGGGGGTGCTTTTTTGACGGCGGCATCCATCGGCAATTTGGATTTGAGCGGTGTCGATTTGCGAGGTGCCGATTTGCGGGGCGCTGCTTTGGCTAGGGCAATTTTGCTTGGTGCCGATTTGAGCCATGCTAATTTGTCCGGCGCTGATTTGTCGGGAGCTGACTTGGAAGAAGCGATCCTGAATGGAGCCGTACTGCGGGGCGCTAACCTGACGGGGGCTAATTTGCTTTGCGCCATGATCGAACAAACCGTTTGGGATGGAGCTTTGCTCGATCGCGCCTGTCTCCAAGGCACGCCCCTGAGCCTTTAAATTTCAACAATGTTGTTTTGAAGACAGACAAAAAAACAAGATCTGCTTATAGAGTGAATAAGCACAAGCGATTTTTACATTTCTTAATATAGGGTTATAATGGCGACTGTAGATGAGCAAACGAATAAATGGTAGCAGCTTTGTTTAGCGGTACATCCTTTCAAGGTCAAAGTGGCGATCGCCTTGTTAGTAAAGTAGCAGGAGCTGCGATCGCAGCCTTATTCAAGCGTTCTGAAAAGGCCGAGGCCAACATCCGAGTCGAACCAGTAGCCAAACTCTTGCAGGGAAGCATCGACGGTTTCGACTTTGTTGGCAAAGGTATGTTGATGTACAACGGCCTCCGCATAGAAGTGATGGAACTCTATCTGCAAGCACTCTCCATTGATTTTGGGGCGATTTTTGCAGGTCAAGTCAAATTGCGGCAGCCTACCCAGGCAAATATGCGAGTAGTCTTAAGTCGATCGGATTTAACCACCTCATTCAATACACCTTTTGTAGTTGAAAAACTCCAGAAGCTGAATTATCAAGAGCAATCTCTGCACTTTCAAAACACTGAAGTCAGCTTCGGAGCCGACAAATCAATTCGGCTTCAGTCCGAAATTACCGTAGGCGATGCCAGCGAACCCGTCAACATAGATATTACAGCTCAATTGCAAGTAGAAGACCGACGCAAAATCCAATTTGTCAGCGTTACTTACGGCGGTGACGGGCAAGCAGTAGACTTGGGTCAAGCTATAATTGCCCACGTAAATAACTTGCTAGACTTAGACAAATTTGCCTTAGAAGGCACTCAACTGCGAGTAGACCGCTGCCGAGTTCAAAACGACGAGCTGGTTTTCTACGGTTGGGCTGGTATCGAACAGTTCCCCAAAGGCAAGCGCTAAACCTCAGCCTGCTGAGGTGGCCAAATGAAATTTGTTTGAGGAATTTTATAGCTTAACAAAAAAACCCGCCCAGGCGGGTTTTGCTATTTTAGCGACAGTTGTTAAGCTGTGGCGCTGCTAGGGTAAGGTCGCGCTATAGCCTTTATGACAAAAATTGGGTGCACCGAAACCAGTGTTGCCAAGCTTCTTAAGTTTGATTTCATACCTCATCTAGCCAAGAAATGTTATTGCCGGCGTATTTACAGAACTAAGTTGTCGCGCATTTAATTAATCAACTACTCCGTACTTAAACTCTTGTGGGGTGGCCACTCCTAGCGCACCCTCAAGCTTAAATTTAAATGCAAAATAGTTGATTCACTGGGATTCTATTCTCGCCTCAAAATCAGCACTCAGATTGATGCGATCGCATAAATTACCTTGATAAAGTTAGATTGTCCTCAACCCAGAAACCGGGTTTGAAGGACTAAATTCTCTGGTAAAGGGCGATCGCCCGGAGTTGAACAACCCGGTTGATGAGAGTCGCGAGGGCGTAAGTCCTGTGAGAAAATAAATAACCCCAAAAGAGGAAAAATGCTCGGATTTTATTTATTTTGTATCTACGTCGCAGTATTGTCCGTGTTTGCTGGATCAAGCACCCGCAGGCCCGAGAAATGGTGGGTAGAAATTGTCACAGATTTGCCTCACTGTACCTACTATTTTGGCCCCTTCGACACCGACAAAGAAGCCTCCAGCAATATTCCGGGCTATGTCGAAGACCTTGAAAGCGAGGGAGCCCAAAGACTTAGCATCCGCATCAAACGGTGTCAGCCTTCGGAACTCACGATTTGCGATAGTGAATTCTCAGAGGGTATCGCGGCTTAAGAATTTTGATAGTCCAGATGCCAGAAACCGGGTTTTTCGACTAAAATACTCCGTCTATCACGAGGGGTATCTGTTAAATAACCCGGTTTCTGAGCGTCAAGAGTGCCTAAGTTTTGTTTGAGTTTTCAATTACCTCAAGCCTCAACAATAATATTAAGCATGATCTTGTCCAAATCCTTACTCTGCGGACTTTGTATTTGTAGTGGTGGCTTAAAAGTCGCCATCATCTCCACCAAAATGCAGATTTTAGCCAGCATTAACGGCCAAAAATAATCGGGGCTAAATCAGCACTGAGGACGAGCCGATCGCTCCGGTTGCATTGATAAATTTAGAACAGTAAAAACTACTTAAATCTTCCCAGAGGTAAATATGTTTGAAATCTCTATGTTGGGTATGTTTTTCACGGCATTGTGGGTGCTAGCTCAACCTACTAGCAGCACTCGACGCGACGAATGGTGGGTAGAAGTGGATACTGATTCGCCAAAGCGTACCTATTACTTTGGGCCCTATGACAGCAGACAGGAAGCTTCTGACAGATCGACCGGTTACATCCGAGACCTAGAGAACAAAGGAGCTAAAAAAATTACCATCAACCTCAAACAAGGTAGCCAACCTACTCAGCTAAGAGCTAGCGAAGAGTCTTGAGAAGGTTGGAAAGTGCCAATTACGGGCGAAGAAAAGTTGATTTATTAACAGGGTTTTTTTCAAATGAGATCGCGATTGCATACAGTAGGGACACAACAATGCTGTGTCCCGAGGAAATACTGAAGAAATAATTTTCTTTGCGTCCGAGAAATGCACGCTTTTTCAAATTAGCATCTGATTAAGATTACTGCGGGGATTAAAAGTGCGAGTTGCTTGGATTTTTTCATAGCATTCGCGTTCTACAGTGCTAATTTCTTTCGGTGGCACGATCGCAATTTTTACCAACAAATCAGTCCGCTCGTTTTTCTTGGGTTTCGGCCATCCTTTGCCCCGCAACCGCAAAGACTGACCCGAACGAATCCCGGCTGGAAATTTCACAGTGATCATACCTTCAGGCGCCGGCACTTCAATTGAAGCTCCCAACACCGCTTCGTCGGGAGTTATCGGCACTTCGCAGACCAAATTCTCTCCCTCAAACTGGAAGAAAGCGTGAGGCAAAACTTCTAATTTTAGGTACAAATCTCCTTGCTGCTTCGTGTACGGGTCAACTTGACCTTTGCCTTTTACCCGAATTTTGCTGCCGGTTTTGACTCCCGCAGGAATCGAAACTTCGCCCGTGGCGACTCGCTTGGAAGTGCCACGAAATGCTTCCCCCAAAGTCAGGGAAATCGCCACCTCGGTGTCGAGAGAGCTTCCTGCGCTGCGGTTTTCGTACCCCGCGAAATCTTCAAATCCGCCAAAACCTGTGGGCCCGCCGCTGCTGGTGCGGTAGTTGCTGTAATTCCACTTGGCGTTGCGGGCATTACCCGGACTACTACCTGCGCGACCTAGCAAGGCATTGATAAATTCGTCAAAACTGCCGTACTCGCTAAAGTCAACCCCGCCAAAGTCTACATTCGTAGCGCCCCCGCCTGGCCATCCGCTTGGAGTTGTGGCAGCTTGCTTCCAGTATTGACCGTATTGGTCGTATTTTTTGCGTTTTTCTGGGTCGGAGAGCACTTCGTAAGCTTCGTTTACTTCTTTAAAACGAGCTTCGGCTTCTTTGTTCCCGGGGTTCATGTCCGGGTGATATTTCCGGGCTAGTTTGCGGAAAGTTTTTTTAATTTCGTCAGAGCTGGCAGTTTTGTTGAGTCCCAAAATAGCGTAATAGTCTTTAAAATCTGTTGCAGCCATTAAGCAATCCCCTCTTTATTAGTTGTTATTTGTTAGTTGTTAGTTGTTAGAAAGAATAAATGCCAAATTAGCCGCAGGATGGCGCATTAGTATAATGCCAGGAGCCGAAGTGCCTGCGGCATCTCATTCAAATTATAGGTTATCAAAGGTTTGGACTCGATCGAGTTCGGTTGTTGCTTGGCGTTCGATCGCAATTTCCGCACTCCGCCGCTGTTTGAGATTTTATAGCATTCGGCTCTCTCGTGCACAAGGGAGCCGGAGCAGCCGCCTCTAGAAATGCTTTTGGCATTCGACAGCAAAAACAATGCTTTCATCAATTAAGGAACGTCCTTACCCTATAGGCCGTTGCTATACCTGTGAGCTTTGAGACGGTGAAACTCCTGTGGCGAAAACTTTTGGGGAGTTATGAGGCAAAGGGCGTTCGGGAAGCCGCAGCCCGATTGAGGTGAGGCGGGGAAAGCTGCTGCTGTTGCGGGCGCGAGCCCAGGAAAGTTGACTGGCGCGGACGATCGATCTTTTTTTGTGGCGCCGTGCGATCGAACTTGTCGATCTGAGCTTTTCACTCAATGCAAATCTTAGAAAGTTCTCATCAGCAACTCTGGTCTAATCTGCTGCCTGAATTGTGACCAACTTATACCTTAAAACGCGCAGTAATTCCACAAATTTTCGATATATTTTTTCCTCACCCCAGACCACTACTATAAAATTTTATTTTTACAACCTCTGAATAGATTTAAATCCCACTAATATAACATAATTCCTCCTCTGTCTGTTAGCTAAATCACACATTTTTATAAAACATTAAGATAGGATAGTAGAGCGATCAGCTTTTAACGCTACTAGGGTGCTAACATTATGAATTATTTGCTAAGTTGGCCTTGTGGCTGCTGCGACGATTGGAAAGATAGTTCCGAGAGTTCTGTTGTACTCAGAAACGGGCAGCGCATTTGTCAGTCGTGCTACCAGCGCAAATACAAGAATCAGAAGCTATTCGCCAGACGCAGGCGAGCGGACATATCTGTATCACGGCAGACGCTAGCAGAGACTATCCCTTATTAATTAATCTGCGCTGCTTTGAATAAAGCGGAGTATTTCGACAACCTAAACCAGCGGTTGCCCTTAATAATGAACTAAAAAAAAGAATTAATTTCGTCATCAGTCATCAGTCATCGGTCATTGGTTATCTGTCACTAATTTAGTTATTTATCATCAGTCACTTGCTGAGAGGTAACTGATTTTAACTTAAAAAACTAATGACTGACGACTAATGACTAATGACTAATAACTAAATGATAGTTCCATCAGGAATTGTGGCATTTTTCAGGACTACGATAATGCCGCTGCGGATGTAAAAACCTTGGTTTTCGCGGTTTGCTTCTTCCACTCGGTCTTTATTAATTATTTGAACATTGCGGCCAATGCGGGCATTTTTATCCACAATCGCCCGGCGAATTGTAGTATCTGCACCGATACCGAGGGCGACGCCGCCGCTGTCCAAACCCGAATGGCGTTCGGCGTCTGGTTCGTAGAAGTCAGCACCCATCACCAGAGTGTCTTGAATCGTACATCCAGCTTCTATACGCGATCGAACTCCCAACACAGAATGGTCGATTCGGCACTGTTTGAGAATGCAGCCTTCAGCAATAATCGATTCAGTCACGTGAGTATCTAAAAGCTTAGTCGGCGGCAAGAAACGCGGGCGAGTGTAAATAGGCGCCTTTTCATCGTAGAAACTGAAAGGAGGCTGAGGCTGTTTTGTTAGAGCCATGTTAGCATCGTAAAAAGCCTCAATGGTTCCGATATCTTCCCAGTAATCGTCAAACAAATAAGCTTGAACATTGTGGTCTTTTGCAGAAGCCGGAATAATCTCTTTACCAAAATCAGTTTGGTTGGGAGATTCTTTCAGGAGTTTAATCAGAACTTCTCTTTTGAAGACGTAAATCCCCATCGAAGCAATGTAAGGACTTTCCTGAGCCTGCTGCGCTGTCAGTCCCAGTGTAGTAGTATCCACCTGCATTTGTTTTAGCGCATCGCCTTTTGGCTTTTCGCTGAAAGAAACTATGCGGCCGGTGTCGTCGATTTTCATCAAACCAAAATCCGAGGCCCGCTTCTCGTCCATGGGCAAAACCGAGAGGGTGATATCGGCGTTGGTTTCGCGGTGTCTGTGCACAAACTTCTGGTAGTCCATGCGGTACAGGTGATCGCCCGAAAGAATCAAGTATTCATCAACGTCCCACTGTTCTAGCAGCGAGAGATATTGGCGAACTGCATCGGCTGTCCCTTGAAACCAGTTGGGGTTTTCCTGAGTTTGCTGGGCGGCGAGCACCTCGACAAATCCCTCGGTGAAGCCGGAAAACTGATAGGTGCGAGAGATGTGACGGTTGAGGGATGCCGAGTTGAATTGGGTTAGGACGTAGATTTTGACTATTTCGGAGTTGATGCAGTTGCTGACAGGAATATCGATGAGGCGATATTTGCCTGCGAGGGGAACTGCGGGTTTGGCTCGCAGTTTGGTTAGGGGGTAAAGGCGGGTGCCTACACCGCCACCGAGGATGATGGCTAAGACTTTTTTCAAGGAACTTTCTCCCTAGGGTCGATTAACTCTCCAAGTCCAGTGTCGGATGGTGAGGGCTTCTTGACAAGGGGGGGGAGCAAGGAAGTTTTGAGTTATGAGTTATGAGTTGAGTCGCTTACGCAGAAACTGGGTTGTTTAATCCAAATACTTCTTCAAACCTTCAATAAAAGCTAAAAAACCCAGTTTATGAGAGTTGGAGTGCGTCCGGGACTGGAGTTATGGCTTTTGAGTTGTGAGTTAAAATACCCATCAATCAATAATCGATATTTAAAAAAGTTTTGAGTTGTGAGTTAAAATACCCCTCCATAAATAAGGGCTGTTTAAGGAAAGAATAAGGGTTCTCCTGAGTTTGTGGTGATAAACAAACCGCATATCCTTACTCCAAGGGCATCACAGAATCGCGAACAGTTGTGTCTGATATCGTATTTACCATAAACCCAGGAGAGCCAGAATAAGGTTCGGGTTTTGGTTGTTAATAATAAGTTTTTTTGGGTCAATACTTCGGACAGTTTTAGATCGAGTCTAGTCTCCACAATCCTTACTGGCTATATAGTGCGCTATTCTTTCAAGGTTTAAGTCCAGCCCTAAGTTGCCTAAAATGCGTTAAAAATGGCAGGGCTTCCTCGGTAAGGCTTACAGGAGCTTTAAAAAACAGTCCTAACTATTGCTTACTCTCCTGATTTTAATCCTATTGAAATGTGGGGGTAGCAGCTTAAATCTTTTTTGCGAATGTTCTATCCCAAGGTCCCAGAGAGCGATCGGATCGTAGCAGTTGCCCTTAATTTGATGAACCCTAACCATTTAAAACATTGGTTCACTCATTGCTGCTACTGTAACTCATAACCTCGAAAAACGTTGTAAATTCCGTGTAATCGCGGATGGCAGCGCTGCAAAAATAGGGGAAACTGATAGATAGGTTAAATAAAAATGAGCGAAATAAACAAGGTCGCTGGCAGTTTCAGAAGCTCTGAATTCAAGGCTGTATCTACCCTTAAACTCACTTTTAGAGGACTGAATATGTTGGCTTCTTTAAGGGAAACGACTAGATCCTCGGAATACACAAATTCCCCATCCAAAAGCTTGGTATTCAAGGACTCCAGCATCAATGAAGGTGGATATTTTGTTTCCAAAATTTTGGCTGGGGAATCTGACTGCATCGATAAAATTACCTCGGCACTTCAAAAATATGCCTCTATCCTTAAAGAGATTGACAAAGTTCGCCCAATTTCTGAGCGTTCATCGGGCTAACTAAAATTAGGTTTTCTTATCCTCAGTTCAGATTACCTCGCTCCATACAGAAATGAATTGCCAAAAGCGCATAGTTATCAAATAAGTTGGATGAGATAACTCCGGGTGCATCTACCAATAATGCCCTTAATGGAGTCTCCAATATGAATTCTATATTCGCTCAAGTTAACTCACAATCTGCTTTTGAAAAACAGCCACTGCGCTCCTTAGTCTTCATTGACTCCGGCGTGGAAGATTACGAGGCAATTGTAGCGGGAGTGTTGCCGGGACAGCAGGTAGTAATACTCGATCGCACCAAAAACGGCATCGAACAAATTAGCTCTGAAATTGAACAATACGCCTCTACTAACGGGGCTATTGACTCGGTTCACATTATTTCTCATGGCAATTCTGGTAGCCTACAACTTGGCAATACTGCTCTGGGTTCACATAACATAGAGCAATACAAAAGCCAGTTGGAAAAGTGGCAAACTTCACTAGCCCCACAAGCAGACATCATGCTGTACGGCTGCGATGTAGCCGCGGGTACAGGTGCTAATTTCGTCGATCGCTTCAGTCAATTAACCGGGGCTGATATTGCGGCATCTAGCGATCGCACGGGCCGTGGTGGTAACTGGAATTTAGAGTTTACCAAGGGTGATATTGAAGCACCGCTAGCCTTGACTCCAGAGGCAATGGCGGATTACCAAGGAGCTTTAGCAACTATTACCGTTACTAACAGTAATGATAGCGGACCCGGTTCATTGAGAAGTGCGATCGCCTCCGCAGCGGCCGGCGATACCATTCAATTTGCCTCCACTCTTGCCAGCCAAACAATTACTCTCACTTCCGGCCAACTTGTCCTCAGCAAAAACTTGACAATTGATGCAGTTGGTGCAGCCAATTTAACCATCAGCGGCAACAATGCTTCGCGGGTTATCCTCACTGAAGGTTCAACCAATATTACTCTAAAAAACCTGATTGTTGCCAACGGCAAAGTTTCTGGTACTGATCCGAATAATCAGACAACTAGCGCCGGTGGTGGTATTCAAACAGGAGGTAGCAGCACTTTAACTTTAGAAAATTGCCAAGTCAATAATAATGTTGCCGGTTTTGGTGGTGGCATTTACACGGGTTTCCGCAGCACGACGACTGTAATTAACAGCAAGTTTAGCGGCAATGACGGTTCGCTAGCAGATAATACCGAACGCGGTGGCGGGGCGATCGCCACTAAAAGCGGCGGTGTTCTGACTATCAGAGATAGCGAATTTACCAACAACAAAGGCAGCTACGGCGGTGCTGTTAATAACCTGCTGGGCAGCATGACGATCGAAAATTCTAAATTCACTGGCAACGTGACAGATAAAGGCGTTGGCGGCGCAGTTTACGTCGATGGCGCTAATGCTTCGGGACCGAATGCAACCCCCGGGCCCATTGCCGGAACTATTGCTATCCGCAACAGCGTTTTTGATGGCAATATCGGAGCTAGAGAAGGAGGAGCGGGATTTTTATTTGGCTATTTTCAAGATAAGATAGTTTTGGAAAATAGCACTTTTATTAACAATAAAACTGTTAAGGATGCCGCAGGAGTTGGAGGTTTAGGAGGCGCCATTCGTCAGGGAAATGCGGATTTTACTGTAACAAACTGCACTTTTGCTAATAACCAAGCTGAAGATAGTGGTGGCGGTGTGTGGTCGGGAGGGAATGGAAACATCAGCATTGTCAACAGTACATTTTCCGGCAACAGCGCTGCTAAGCAGGGCGGAGCAATGCTTGTCGGTAACAGAGATTTCTTTTCGACTAACATCGTCAATTCGACTTTTGCTAAGAATACTGCTGAATTTTCGGGAGCTATTGCTACTTTTAACGATCCTGTGAAATCGCCAATTACTGTCAAAAATTCGATTTTTGATAGGAATACGGCAAGTAACTCTTTTAAAACTAGGCAGCACACTGGACGGGAGCTAATCGATGGGGGAAACAATCTTCAATTTCCCGCTAAACTGACGACGGGAGATCCTAATGATAGTAATGTTACGGCAAATGTGACAATCGCAGACCCGAAACTCGGCCCTTTGCAAAATATTAACGGCGCTTTCGTGCTGCCGCTGCTAGCAGGAAGTCCTGCTATTGATACCGGTACTGGTGTGGGCGCGCCGGCTGCGGATCAGCGCGGTGTGAGCCGCCCTCAAGATGGTGATAATAATGGAAGTGCGATCGTTGATATTGGCGCTTATGAATTTAACCCTACAGTCACGCCGACTCTTACTGGTTCTTTGGGTCAAACCAATAATTACAGCAGCATCAATGACCTAATTACACAATGGCCTACTGCCGCCCAGAATCAAGGCATCCAACTGTCTGGGATAGCTTTTGATGGGTTTGAAACTGACTACCTTAACCCTACAGTCATCAGCAACCTCACCTTAGCAACCAACGAAAACCCTAAAAGCTGGTTGAGCTACGGCAGTATCGGTGGTATTGGTGTTCCATCCTCTTATGATGGTTGGTTCACCGACGCCAAGAAAATTCGGGCGGAAATCAACCATAACCCCAACACCAATCAATCTCAGGCGCTGAAGGTGAAATGGGCAGATAACCAAGACATCACTAGCACAACGATCGACCTCAGTGGATTGAGCCCCAAAACAAGTCCAGGTTTGGGCGATCAAGGTAATGAAGTTGGTTTTCTGCAAATATTTAATAATGGGGTTCGGGTACCAGCTACCAATTTTACGATTGCTCGCCTCAACGCTCCGATCGCTCCAAAACCCATTACTGTGTCTTCAGATGGAGTGACTTTCATTGGCGATCGCACCGATGGCAGTTTCCAATTCAAGATAGATGCAAACCCTCTGGGTGGCGCTACTTTTGACGAACTGCGGTTCTCCACAAAAGCCTACGATAGCCCCACCGCTGCCTACGTGACCACCTCCTTCAAAAACGATGGTTCTGACTACCTAGTGCGAAAGATTGAATATCAAGGGATTTCTAATGTGACGCCGACGCCGACGCCATTTGACAGTCTCACGGGGTCTATGGATACTAATGCTGTGCCTCCGACTTTCTTCTTTTACGGTTCGTCTCCCGATCCTATTGCTGATGGTGGTTCTGGAAAGTTGACGATTAATCGGACTGGCAATACTTCGGTTCCGGCTTCAATCGACTTTTTGATTGTTGCTCCTAGTGGTGCTCAACCTGTGAACAACGTAGACTACAACATTAGTCCATTTGCTGTGAATCCTTCGGGAGGCACGGTGAACTTTAATGCCGGTCAAACTAGCGTTAGTTTGACTATTAACAATCTTCCTGGTTTGACTGGTGGGGTGGTGAATTTGGGCTTTGGTCCAGGTTCGATCGGCACTCCGGCATCGACTGCAATTACTCTGCTTTAAAGCTGTTAGTAGGGCGAGGAATCCTTGCTCTACTAATATCATGTCCGGTCGATTAACCATAATATAATCACGAGGAACACCACTCCCATCAAATAAAGAATGCCAAAACGAATTACGATTGCACCTCCTCTGAGTCCCGACGAAGCTCCAAGCTCGTCTCTGTCAAGCTAGAATAACCCCCCAGGCTCATCATTAACAGATTATTTGGCTGTTAGCGAGCGGAAAAAGTACCGCATTCGTAATAGCACTGACAGGTTATAGTCGTGGTTGGATTTATGAATTAGTCTAGGGCTACAACAATTTAGAACCTGAATCTCCAGGGAGATCAACAAGGCGTAAGCCATTTTGTTTATTTTTCTTAGTTTTTTGGTTTCTCTACTAATTCCACTAATAATTCAGCAGGAATGCGGTGCAGCCATTTTTGCAAACTAGCTCGGTCTAGAGTTTCCAACTTGCTCACAGCTTCCCCGACCAACCGCGTTTGATTATTATCATCCGAAACACTATCGACATTTTCTTGCCTTAATTGAGATTGGCAGAACTCTTCCTCAAAGGTAGCAATTTCATCTTCAGTCAGGTAAGAATCCCTCACCCAACCCGGTACCCAATCTTTCATCGAAATAACTTTAGTCACGGCTGCCTTCTGCACTCATTCGCTCATCCCATTAAGTATAGCTTCAATCCGAATCAACCTCCGTTCGTTGATGGGGAGTAAGTCTCTCCGTTCCATCGCCTCTACAGCATCGAGGTAGCATTCACTTTGAGTAGTTCCCAAGTGCATGGTTAACTTACCGTTGGGGAGAGAGCGAGAACGCGACTTCAACCTAAAATAGTAATAGCACTTACCTTTCTGGATGGAGGAATGCTTTTCAATAATCGCATCAGCCGGGGGAATCCAAGCCCTCTCTAATTCCTGCTGCTGGGAATGAAGTAGAGAACGGCACTTTTCTAAGTAATGGCGATCGCTGTTGTGGAGAATCAGAGGCAGAGCTTGAGAGTTGTGGGAAACGGTGTAGGTATTGTGTGCGAGGTAGGGGGCGGGTACGCCTAAAGTATCTTCAATTAAGTGTTTGAGTTCGGTGTGCGAGTAACACTTCTCAAACGTACCCCACCGCGTAATCATGCCATCGTTATAAGCAAAGCCCTCCTGATTCCTCGATCGCGGGCGTGATAGCGCTAACTACCAAAGTTTGGCGAGTGAGTCCGTAAGCATGGATAAGCACTTCACACCAAAGCAGGGGAGCTTCAATGGTACTTAGAACATAAAGCAGGGTAACAACATCAGCCGCTCTTTAGTATTATCAATCTCGTTTTCAAATTGAATTCATTTTTCGTGATGCTAAACAATTTACTGGTTTGTCCGATTGTCAATCTCTGAATAGCCAACGGCTTGATTTTCATTTTAATGCCAGTCTAATCGCCTTAAATTTAGCCAAGTATGACGCCTATAATCGTCACTCATCTGCCAATCCTTTCGTGTTTTCAATGGCTTCTTATAAACGCCGAGAACTCAACTGGCATCTACTTTATACATTTATTAGCAAGTTAGATTTAGACCCAAACTTGATTTTAAATCATCCTAACCTCCCCTCAGTCTTGTCTTATGGTACTCTAGCTGCTTAAAAACTGTCCGGAGTATTGTTGGGTAAATTCCCCGTTTTCGCAATTTCTCGATCGGGCTCATGGCGCTGTTGTTCTTTTTCAAGGCAGGTTGATCGCGCCGTATCACGCCCCAAGCGCGCTTGGGGCTTGGGTTTGAGCTCATTCTTTTTGCTAGCGTCCCTGTTATCTGAGTTTGTCCGACTCCACAGCAATCAGGAAGCGCCGCCCGCCGGGACGATAAATTTCTAGGTAGAGTCAGTTTTCAATCTTAGATTGACTGCAAATTTGTGTAATATTTTACAATTTGTCGATCGACAAAAAGGGATAAAATGTCTATTCTCTACCAAAAGTTAGATCCCCTCGAAACCTCTGCTACTGTAGCCTAAGCCGTAAAAGCTAGAAAAAGTGTATGCAAATTCAAACGCCGGACTGGGTTAAACACGCCGTATTCTACCAAATATTTCCCGATCGCTTCGCCAAAAGCAAACAGCCCCGCAAACGCCTGCTGCAAAACTTCATGTGGGAAGAATGGCACGAAATCCCCACCCTGCAAGGCTACAAAGGCGGGGACTTGTGGGGCGTTATGGAACAACTAGATTACTTGCAAGACATAGGCATTAACGCAATTTACTTCACCCCGATATTTCAGTCGGCCAGCAATCACCGCTACCATACCCACGACTACTATCAAGTTGATCCGATGTTGGGTGGCAATCCGGCTTTTAAAGAGCTTCTAGACGCAGCTCACGATCGCAATATCAAAGTTGTCCTCGACGGCGTATTCAACCACGCCAGCCGCGGCTTTTTCTTCTTTCACGACATCCTCGAAAACGGCCCCCATTCTCCTTGGGTAGATTGGTTTAAAGTTGAAGGCTGGCCGCTATCGGCCTACGACGGCAATTTTCCTGCTAATTATGCCGGTTGGGACGGGAATCGAGCACTTCCTGTATTCAATCACGAAAATCCAGAAGTGCGAGAATACATCATGGAAATCGCCGAATATTGGATTAAATTCGGCATTGACGGCTGGCGGCTGGACGTTCCTTTTGAAATTAAAACCCCGGGATTTTGGCAGGAATTTCGCGATCGAGTTAAAGCCATTAATCCCGAAGCTTACATTGTTGGAGAAGTTTGGGAAGATGCGAGAGAATGGCTCGATGGCACTCAATTTGACGGGGTGATGAATTATCTTTTTGCTGCGCCGACGATTGCTTTTGCAGCGGGGGACAGAGTTGATTTAGCTCAAATTGAAGGTCGTTCTTACCATCCCTATCCCGCGCTTTTTGCTAAAGAGTACGGCGACAAAATCCAGCACGTTTTGGAACTATACCCGTGGCCGATACAGCTAACTCAACTCAATTTGTTGGCCAGTCACGATACAGCTAGGTTGCTGTCAATTGCTGGGGGCGATAAACCTAGCGTCGAACTCGCTACTTTGCTGCTGTTAACTTTTCCGGGAGCTCCCAGCATTTACTACGGCGATGAAGTTGGTTTGCCCGGTGCTCTCGATCCCGATTCCCGCCGCAGTTTTCCCTTAGAAGCTTACTGGGAACTGGATGTTTTAGATTACCACAAGCAGTTGATAGCTTTGCGACACAAATACGCTGCCCTCCGCACAGGAGCTTACCAAATTCTGTTTGCGGAGGGAACGGTTTACGTTTTTGCCCGGATTTTGGGGGATGAGGAAATAGTTGTTGCTGTCAATGTCGCGACCGAAGCAGCTAATATTAGCTTTGAGCCAGCTAAGTTGAAATCTCCTCACGATAAATTGCTGTTCGGTAAAGGCGAGTTGGTTTGGAAAGGTGAAGGGGAAACTCGGCAGTTAGAATTGATGCTGCCGGCACGCTCTGGCTTGATTTTAGGTTCGGATAATTAGTTTAAAATGTAGGGTAATCTGCTGCCTGTACGCCTACATTTATAGCAGTAAGGTGCGCGCCTACATTTATAGCAGTAAGGTGCGCGCCTACATTTATTGGTGATTTGCCCCGCCTATTCTAAATTTATTAGAATTTATTATAGGCATCAGGTGCGCTAGGCGCACCCGAAATTTATCAGCGAAAATCAAAGTTTTATTCTGCTGCAACCATTGCTGGTAGTAGCACCGAATCAATGATATGAATGACGCCATTGTCGGCAAGAATATCGGCAGTGAGAACTTTAGCATCATTCACTTTAATGCCGTCAGAAGTATCAATTCCCACCACAGAACCTTCCACTGTTTCAGCAGAACTTAACTCAAGTAAGTTCTCCGTTAGTACCTCACCAAACAGAATGTGATAGGTCAGAATTTTCTGGAGCTTGGGTATGTCTTCCAGCCAAGAGGCAATAGTGTTTGTAGGAATTTTGGCAAATGCCTCATCAGTTGGTGCTAAGACGGTGTAGGGACCAGGACTTTGCAATAAATCTAACAAACCAGCCGCTTCAATAACAGTTACGAGTGTTTTGAAAGAGCCGGCATTGGTGGCAGTCTCGACAATATCAGCCATGATGTTTTTCAGGAGTGCAAATAGCAGAAAATGAATCAGAGGCGACAATCATTTTAGCAATTTACAAATAGCAGAAAATGAATCGGAGGGATGATGATTATTTTACTCATTAGTAAGTTATTTGGGTTGCCGGCCCTGATGGCTCGGCCCGATCGACCTTTTTGACTTATACTTGGGTCGCCTCCTCCCCCTTGCGAAAAAACTGCTTTAAAATCTCTCCGGGCTCTCTGTCCCAGGTGTCGATATGTTCGTAAATTAAGCCCTCTTTATCCAGTTTATAAGTAGAGTAGCCGTTAAAAAAAATCCGAGCTTTCCAGGGAACCCGCAGTGTCCCGCGGACAGTCCAATTTGCCACAATAGTATCATGGGCCGTCTGACTTACGTCGTGCAGGTCGAAGTAAATCTCGTTAAAGAATAGCTGCCCGTGAAATCGCAGAGTCCAAAAGATAATGCGATAGTTGATTTTTCCTTTAAATTTGTTAACAGGGTCTTGAAAATAAACATCTTTTGTGTAGATGTCGTAGGAGATGTCTTTTTCAAAAAGCGTCGGGAGATCCGCTTTCATGGTGTCTACTGCTTGTTCTACCTGCATTTGATATTCGATCGCGCTCAAACTACCACCTTGTGACAGTATTAATTTATAACTTTAAATGAATAATCTCGATCGGCAGCGGGATGAGCAAAAAATTGATACTTCATCCAGCTCTAATCTTACCTCTAATTATATTGTCCCCGCTGGCCTTTCTGCTGACCCGGACTTGCGACATCGAAACCTTGGCACAGATTTGACAGAACACCCCCACTCCTCTGAAATTCTCGCAGAAATCAACAGCGGCAAGCTGTTGATGGTAGATAGCCGTCGCCGGAACGGCCTAATTTTGATTAAACGCTTCCACGCGGAGTTTGCCGGGCCTGGGGCTGCCGTTGGGGGCGCTTTTGATGTTGACTCTCAGCAGGCGATTCCCGTGGGTGATTTTTGTTTGGTTTGCCCTCACTCTGCCGAAGAAATACAGAAAGCTTTTGGAATTCGGCGGCAGTGGGTGCGGTTAATGGAACAGTTAACGGCAAAGCCGGCAGCTTTGGAACGCGCACAAATGGTTTTAACTCAGTTTGAACAATATTTGGATCCGGAAACGGTGGCACAAATTCCCGATGAAGCTTTGGCACTTTTAGTAGGCGTATTTCCCCAAACCATTCGCGCGGCGCGACAAGGAAATGATCTAGGATGAAAATATTTGATCTATTTCCTAATTCTAGCCTGTGGCTGCAAACTATCGAATCAGAATTAAGGACACCCTAACTCTTCTCTCATCCGCTGACAATGCTGTGTTATACTAACCGACAAAGCATCAATATCGAGCGGAGTATTCCCTACAGGAAGCTTGGTGGCAAAAGTGCGACCCAGGTGCAATCTATCCCATACAGAACGTTTTTGCCCTGCTCGCCCACTGCCAGGGTCATGTATCCCGAATCCCGAGATTTCTCTATTCCAAACAGGGCTGAAGTGACGGATCAACACTGCTTCTCCCCATGAAACTAAATCGATTTCCATCGGCGCGACTTTGAAGGCAAAATCCTCTATTTTGAGATTGTCTACAGCTTCGATAGATTTTCTATGCTCTAACAAGCGTCCGTAAAGAGTGTTGCCAATAGTTGTACGCCCCGTCCGACGACCTCCCGGAGCTGCTTTGCCTACATAGATTGGCAAACAGCACTTATTCAAGTTTGCCTGTTTAATTAGGTTATACATTGAGAAGTCGCCCTGGTAGTACAGCAAATATGCTCCGCAATATTCGCTCAAATCGTTCCTGAAGCGAGCGAGTTCCTGAAGATTGTAACAATTTTGCCTGCCACAGAAAGCGATTAAGTTTTCTTGTAAATCTGGCGGGACTCTAAATACTTCGAGCATGGAGTAAATTCTCAAATCTAAAATCTCAAATTGATTGACTAAACTCTCGCTGTTCTAACTGTCTCCAGCCGCGCTTTAATGCTAGAGGCAATAACCTCTGCCAAAGCGACTGGGACAGCATTCCCCAACTGCTTCATAGTTTCTGTCCAACTGTGAGGAAAGAAGTATTCGTCAGGGAAAGTTTGCAGTCTAGCAGCTTCGCGAAGCGTAAAGTAACGCACCTGTCCCGTGGGATCAACTAACATATTTTCTCCTCCAGGAACCCCGTGAACTCCTGCTTTTAAAGTTTTAGCTGGTTCATCTAACAAGCTGCCCGTATGGCCTGGATACTTTCGGGCTCCGGGTATAAAAATGTGATTTAGTACGCTGTTTTGGCTTTCTTTATTGCCTTGTTGTGGTAAGTCCGAAATGGCATCCCGTACAGTGCGCCAAGGCTGTTTTTGAGGTGGAAACAAGTTGAACTGAAGATTGAATATGCGCGAGGAAAGCTTGCTAGGTATGTCTGGACGATCGCTTTTAGAGATTTGATTGCGCTCCCAATAATTGCCAGTCACCCATTGCTCCCAATGCAAGGCTTCCTGAGAACAAGTCGGTTCAGGAAAAGACCACTCTAATCCTAAATCAGAGCGAAAACCTACAATAAAAACCCTTTCGCGCTTTTGGGGAATGCCGTAGTCTGCCGCGTTGAGTAAGCGAAACACTACACGGTATGATAGTCCGTCACCGCGACCGGCGGTATGATGCTGTTCTAACCGGGACAGGTGATGGGGCCAATCCTCATCCAGTCTTTGTACAACTTCTGGATAAGTGAGTTGTAGGACAATATACTCAAAATATTTAGTGAAGGAGGAACGCAATAAACCTTTAACATTTTCGATAACAAATGCCTTGGGTTTGAGCTCTCGCACGGCCCGAAAAAAGTGCGGAAACATATTTCGATCGTCCTCACTCCCGCAGTGTTTTCCTCCTACAGAAAAAGGCTGACACGGCGGCCCTCCAGTTAGGAGGTCTACCCCCTCTTTGAGTTCTAGCGATGTAAAATCGAATTTAGCGATATCTGTTTCAAAAACAGACCAGTTGGCGATCGCTTTTACACCCCGCCGCTGATTTTCTCGAATTGTCTCGCAGGCATTTTTGTCCAGCTCGATAACTGCTTTGTGACAAAAGCCTGCTTTTGATACGCCTATTGCTAAGCCTCCTGCTCCGCTGAAGAGTTCTACAGAGTTCATTATTAGCATTGTATTGAGCAACGGTGGATATTAATTTTAATCTAAAATCGCTGCGATTCGATCGACTGTTCGCTGATTTTCCTCGGGACTGCCCACCGTAATTCGCAAACCTCCCCCAGTATGCCGAATTAAAGTACCTCGCTCTTTGAGCTGCTGCATGATTTGTTTGTGTTGAGTTTCTGCTAAATTAAGATCGCCCGCTTTCACCCGCAGGTAAACGAAGTTAGCCACACTCGGCCAAACTTGCAATTTTTGATGCTGAGTTAGCGCTGCAATTAATTTGGCTCTTTCTGATAGAGTTTCGGGAATGGTTGCTAACAATAACTGCCGCTGCGCTAGGGCTAACTCCGCTGCTGTTTGCGAGAAATTGGGAAGGTTGTAGGGGAGACGAATTTTTTCTAAGGTGGCGGTGAGTTCGGGATGGGCGATCGCATATCCGACTCTCATTGACGCTAATCGAAATGCTTTGGAAAATGTGCGTAAAATTATCCAATTCGGGTGATGGTGCAATTGGTCTGCTAAAGTATTTTGGCTGAATTCAAAATAGGCTTCGTCAATTACTACTAATATTTCTGAAGGCAAATTTTCCAGCCATTCTATTTCATCTAGTGTCAAAGCATTGGCGGTGGGGGAATTGGGATGAACGACAAAGACGACGCGCACGGGGGGATTTTGATTTTGGGCGTTAGCGCAGCCCTCGGAGAGGATCGCCCTTTTAGCCGCCTCGATATCGATTTCAAAATTCTCCTCTTTCCGCTCAACACTCACCACGGGAATGCCGAGGGTTTGGGCGATTATTCCATACATCGAAAAGGTGGGATTCGCTACCAAAATAGAGCCTTGCCCACCTAAACAAGTAGCTATTAAGAGCGATCGAATTAGTTCGTCGGAACCGTTGCCCACAGAAATATTGTCGGCTGTAATGGCGGTTTTTTGCAGTGCAACCCCCCCTAGCCGGGGGATTGTGATTGATTCATTGACATATTGGGCGATCGCCTCTTTGAGCGCTGCGTGGCCTCCGTCGGGATAGCGATTTGTCTCAATTAACTGCTGGTAAGTCCAAGCTAGCTTTTTTTTTAATTCCTCGGGCAAGTCGTAGGGGCATTCGTTGGTATCGAGGCGATCGATCGCACTTTCCGAGTGCGCTGGTTCTCCTGACGCGCCGCCCTGATGGGGAGTGTATGCGCTAAGTTCGGCTAAATCTTTTCTGATAAAGGGAAGCATGGTATAATTTACGACTTTTTATTTTAGATAATCAGCTTACAAGCATCTGAACTTAGCATAGAGCTTCTTCTATCTCGAAAGCAAGAGGAGAGGGGGGATTTAGTTTCTGTCGATCGATTGATGCGTCGGCTGGGGCAAATTGATTATTTTGATAAAGTAACTGCTGATATTTGGAGACCGAGTATGAAAGTCAAGCATTCCGATATATCTAAAAATACCGCTGCTACCCTCATAGCTTTGAGTTTGGCTGTTCTCCCTTCAGCTATGCCTGCCTCAGCTCAAACTAACTCAGCTCCCGCCCAGAACAATACTAATTCTAATGGAGTTGTACTAGACAGAACTCCCTTTCAAGAAAGCAAAAACGACAACAATCATTGGGGTGCTTTGGGTTTGTTGGGCATCCTCGGTTTGGCGAATCTGTTTCGCAAGGATGAACCTAAACGCTACCGCGATCCGATGGGCGAATAAATTTTTAAACATCGCACAAGCCAAAAACCACGTCAACTTTCCTGGCTCCAGAAACCGGGTTTTTTACGAAACAACTGGATTATTACCTTTAATCCTGACAAAAAACCCGGTTTCTTTGATAGTAAGGGGCATTTTGGCCACAAACTTTATTCAATCGCGCCACAAAGCAATCCCGCCCAATAAACCGCTGACATTCGGTACTATTTTAACCTGGGGGGGTAAATCAAAAACAATCTTTTTAGTATTGCCGCCGCCGATGTAAATCCGATCGCAGTTAAAGAGATTTTGCACAGATGTGAGCGCTTTTTCCAGACGGCGATTCCATCTTTTGGAACCGACTGTATCTAATGCCGATCTCCCTAATTGCTGTTCGTAAGTTTCCCCTTTGCGAAACGGGTGATGTCCTAATTCTAGATTTGGCACCAAGATACCATCGACAAATAAGGCAGAACCAAAACCGGTGCCAAGGGTAATTACTAATTCTACCCCCGTCCCAGCAATTGCTCCCAATCCTTGAATATCGGCATCGTTAGCCACTCGCACAGGTTTTCCCAAGCGATCTTTGAGGGTAGTTTCTAGGTCAAAATCTATCCAAGACGGATCTAAATTCACTGCGGTTTTGATGACGCCTAGACGCACGACACCGGGAAAACCGACGGATACTCGGTCAAATTCCCCTTGTCCGCTGGCTAAAGACGCGATCGCCTCTAGTACGGGTTCAGGTTTCGGCGGTTGAGGCGTTTCTAAACGGCTGCGTTCCGTTTGGGGTTCGCCTTCATCGTCCAAAACCATAACTTTGATGCCACTTCCGCCAATGTCAACGGCTAAGGTGCGAGTCGATCGATCTTGTTGAGTCATTTGAGTGTTAAGACTTGCAAGTTGGTCAAATTTTAATTTTTGAATTGGCAAAACTTTTGAATCGCTTCCCACATTTCCGCTAGGACATTTCCCAAAGAATGATCATCTTCTAATTCAATTAATTGCACCCAGGGACGGTTAGCGGCAAAATCTCTGCTAGCTTGAATCGGTATTATTGTATCATGCTTGCCGTGAAGAATTAACGTAGGGACTGAGCGCATTAATTTTTCTTCAGGGTATTGAGCCATATCTGCCACAAACTGATAATTCAGCGGCAGATAACGTTGTTCGCCGTAGTGGTAAACGGGCAGATATTTCTCAGACTGCCACTTTTCTAACTGTTGCTGTCCCAACAGTGGTAGCCAGTGGGAGATAAATTGAAAAGCCGGTGCTAACAAAACTATTTGCTTTACTGACAATTGTCGCTGGGCCAACCAAGCCGCTGTCAGTCCCCCAAAACTAGACCCAATTATTGTAACTTCCCCTAGATTTTTTATATTTTCTGTGGGAGATTGGGAGGATTGGGTTAGCAAAAATTCTGTTTCTATTTGGGTTAATTGGCGGGTGAGAGTGAGGCCGGAAAAATCGTTTTGATTCAGATCGGGAGTTTTTAGGTCAATTCCTAGGTAAGAAAAGCCCTCTCGGAAATATTTAGCCTTAGCTGAATCGGGACTTGAAGCAAATCCGTGTAAATAAATGTAAGTCGAATCCTTCTGTAAATTCATCCAAAAATTTTCATGAGACTTCCCAACTAATTATTCTAACTTAATATGAGTTATTAAATAAAAAAATCCAACCGCTAAGTAGATGAAAATATATACTGATTTTCCGAAGAGATAAAGCAATCGAATAGACGTGAAATTGCTGCGCCTTGAGACTACTTTCCCGAAGATATAAAACCCTTGCATAGATGACAGAAAAGCAGCGTTTCTCCCTGCCTGCATTTATTGATTTATACCTGCTTACAATGAATCGCAGAGTGCGCTACGCACCCTGCGATTCACTCAAAACTACTCGTCAATTACTGCGGTTTTTGACTACTGCGGTTTTTGACCGTTTTGCATCCGGTTTTTAGCAGTTTGTCGGCGCTGCTGCATCATTTGAGCTAATTGGCTGCGCTGTTCGGACGTGAGCACTTCTCGCATTGCGAGCGTACTTTCAAATTGCACCTCTTCCAACTGCTGCCTCAATCCTATTATTTGACGGTGTTTTTCGCGTATTTCGCTAGCATTTGCCGTGCCGGACATCATCGTTTCCAATTCTTGTCTGGCTTGGCGGACTGCTTGCATCCGTTGGGAAACTTGGTCTTTGTACCGATCGCGAACTGCCTGCATTTGCTGCTTTTGGTCTGCGCTTAAATTCAGTTTCTCGAACATCCCACCTTCCTTGCCAGCGGGTCGATTGGGACGCTGATTTTGTGCAATTGTTTCCGGTTCTAGGGGATTAGGAACTGCTATTGCTGTGGCTGTGCTACCGAGAGTCAGCATTAAAACGGCTAGGGCAGATATACGACGAATTGACATGAAAATTGCCTCTTTGATATTACTTATTTGTTGGCGGTTGACTGTCAGCACCCGGGCTGACAGTCAACCAGTCTGTTTGTGAGCGATCGGTCATACTTTCTTGGGGAGAATCATGGAGAACACCCTCCCAGTTAGTAACTAAAAATGCTTCTAATTGAGCTGTTTCCTTATCTGGCAATTGTGCAGTCTCAAACGGACGGTAGCCAGCAGACCAAAGAACTAGCAGACCAGCAGCAATGGCAGAGGATACAGCCCACTTAGAAACCGAGGAGATTTTTAACCTGTAATCCGACTTAGCTGAGACACTTAATCGCGTTTTTTTGCGGTGGGGTTCATTAACAAGGCTCGCCTGATTACTTTCTATTGCTGCTAAAATTTTTAGCTCTAAATCTGGTGCAGCTTCAGGAATATTTGGGCGATGTTGCTTCAAAAAATTAACTAACTCTTGGTCGCTCCTGGGGTTATTCATAGCTCGCTGACACCTTCTTTTTGCAAAAATTGCCGCACAGCATTTCTGGCATAAAACACGCGAGATTTGACGGTTCCCGCAGGCAGTCCCAAAATTTGGGCTACTTCTTTTTGCGGGATGTCTTCTAAGTCGTGCAGCACCAAAACGCTGCGGTGTTCAAAGCTCAATTGCTCCAGTCCCCGCTGCACTAAATCTTGATAGTGCAACTGCATCAAGTCCGATGTGTTATCTTTGAGAATAACCCGATCCATTGTTTCTTGATTTTTGAGTTGGGAGTCAAAAGAATGCTGTTTAGCGAATGCTTGTCTTTGGTCGGAAGCCACATTCCAAGTGATTCGATAAAGCCAAGTAGAAAAGTTTTCCTGGTGCTTGAGTTTGGGCAATCCTTTCCAGACTCGCAGGAATACTTCTTGTGCTAAATCGTCAATAAGTGACGGGCCGCAGAGTTGGTAAAGGGTTGACCTGACTTTGTGTTGGTAGCGTTTGTAAAGGTAGCGAAAGCAAGTGCGATCGCCCTTTAAACATTGAGCAACTAAGTCCGAGTCGGAACAGTCATCGATTAAAACATTGGCTGGCACACCTAACACCTGTGAAGTCTCCCTCACCAGTTCGTTATCTGAAGGGTTTAGACAGGACGATCGCAAAAAAGGTTCAAAGGATTTAAAATTTTTTTCGACGAGGCGGTAGGTAGGGAAACGGCACTGGCGTGTCCTGATTTTTCCTGTAATTAACGGGTTCCGAGGTGTAAAGCCTGGAAACCCAGATCCAGAGTCCGAGCCTTGGTTGAGAAAATGGACGCTCTGACTCGCCCCAGAAGCGTTACTTTCGCTAAGCGCCTAGTAACAAGTAAAACCAGTAAAAATTTGCTTAGCGGGTAGATACTGTATTGACCTGTCAAGGGGTTGTGGATAAAAAGTTTGGGTCAAAAGGCTTTTGGGATTTTAAGATCCC
>NZ_JAUBQW010000291.1:0-1768 GCF_036701485.1 Microcoleus sp. Pol11C3
TGAGTTTCACACGTTTGAGCTTGTTAAGAAAGTCCCTCTTGACTTTCTATCGCTCTTCTTAACTTGTCACCAATGACCCACACCTTCTTTGATTTCTATTTGATTGCAGTCGCTCACTCTGGCCCAAAAAAGGTGTTTTTTTGTAAAATTTTTCTATCTTTTTGGGTCTTTGGGTGAGTAAAAGTTGTGATAAACTCCATTTTGTAATAATTGATTTTGAGGCAAGTTTCTTCCTCCATTTCTCGCACTGCTGCCTGGTGTGGACTTTCTCCAATGTCCACGCCACCACCAAAAGTAGAAAGCATTCCTTGACTGGCAATACCAGGAATATTATCTCGCAGTTGTGCCGCAATCTGACCGTTGGGGAGCATGATAAAAATGCGAACTATTGACTGAGGAATATTCATATTATCTATGGCATAACAAAACTCACCGAAGTTACTTTATAGTTTTCTGATTTGAATCCAAATTTTCCTCAGCCAATTGTACACCGCAGCATACAAAGCTAGCAACTTATTGACAAAAGTTTGCCAAATAAAACCTTTCCTTACCTCAGAAACCTCTTCGATTTCCACGGGCAGTGGCGGCATCCCGACTACTTCATACAGCGGATATTCGCCACTTTTCCCCGGAATTGGCACGGATACGCACTGATTGACGATCGCCAATTTCTTCACTTCCTGATAAGTCTCCTGGGAAATCAGTAAACTCGTTCCTACTTGCTTGTTCGCAGCTTCAATCCGGCTGGCAAAATTCACCGCATCGCCGATCGCCGTAACTGTCTGATTTTTCGATGCCCCCAACTTCCCCACAACTACCCAGCCGCAGTGAATGCCAATCCCAATCCGCAATCGGTGACGGTATAAAGTCTCAAAATAGGGATTGAGTTTCTCTAATTCCTCCAGCATCTCCACCCCAGCCCTCACCGCTTGTTCCGCCGCCTTGTCTGAGTTTTCTAACCCAAATAGGGCCATAAAACCATCTCCCATATAATTATTAATCATCCCGCCGTTGCGGTTGATTACATAACCCATTTTTTGGAAATAGCGATTTAAAACATAAATTACATCGTAGGGCAACAGCGATTCTGCAAAAGGCGTAAATCCTCGAATATCGGCAAACAAAATTGCAATTTTCTTTTCTTGCCCGACAGGAACAGAAATCAACTTTCCAGACATTTCGTCGTTCAATGATTCCAAGTCTTCAGAATCGATCGCCAATCGGCGCAAAATCACCTTGCCACCAGCAATCTGCGTCTGACAAGCCAGCCTAATTTCCGGTTCTAAACGCAATTTTTTGGCAAGTTCCTCTTCCGGCGAAGTGCGCGGAGAGCAAAATTCCAAACCTTCGACAATCAATACCCTGCAAGTCGAACACCGGGCGCTACCGCCGCAGATGTGGGTGTGTGGAATGCCCGCACGCAGAGAAGCTTCGAGAATTATATCGTCGTCGTCTATCTCGATCGTGCGATCGTCCGGCAGATAGTGAATCTGTGGCATACGTGGCCCGTCTAGCTAATTAGCGAGGAATCTCGCGGACATCTGTTATTGCAGCGAACCTTTATGCAAACCCGGTTTCTCGGCATTTTTTCTGTATCCCCTGATTCCTTAACTATAAGTCGCGATCTGCCTTTTCTTCTCGTTTCGTCAGCTCAACCGCCAAACTGACACCACTTTAAAAAAAGAATGCAACTCCATTGGTGACAAGTTAAGAAGAGCGATAGAAAGTCAAGAGGGACTTTCTTAACAAGCTCAAACGTGTGAAACTC
>NZ_JAUBQW010000075.1:0-14354 GCF_036701485.1 Microcoleus sp. Pol11C3
GATTTAACCACTCAAAAACATTAAACATTTTAGCACTTGATTAGATAAAGTTATCACCACAAGTTCTGAAGAGCCAATGGATTGAAACGTTTTTGCTCAATCAAACTTTCAGCTAAACAAAGTGCCATCGAAGTATCGTCTGTCCACTCGCCCGGTTGCAGTCGAAACGGGCCGCCGCCAACCATATCGTTAATAAACGCAAACGTTCCAGGGCGACAGAACTCTAAAGTTGTACCGAGAGCATCGCCAACTGCTAAACCGAGAAGACTGCCGCGATAACGTTCTATTTGCTGCATAACGTAATTAACAATTAATAATTAGTAAGCGCTATTGACTTAAAAATTATTTCTATCTGCATCGGATCTGCGTGTATAAAAATCGGTTCCAAAATTGTCAAATACTCTCTTTCCTTCTTCTATTAATTCTCTTTCTCTGTGCCCTCTGCGCCCTCTGTGGTTCATTAAAACAAAATCTCGTCCACAAACGACAGAGAATTGCCCTGGCTGCCGTTAAAAATAAAAAAACAAGACTTTTTCCCCCAAATGCTGAGGCAAAAGACGACTCAGGCTAATATTGATGTTAACCTGTCCCTACCCGAGATCAAACTGTCCCATGACACCCGATGCCTCCGCCGGAGCCGCTGCTGCCGCCCCTCAATCAACGCCCGAAGTCAGCTTAGAGTTGCAAGTCCGACTCAAGACAGAAGATGGACAGCTACTGTTGCTACTCCCCCCAGAAACCAATAGCGAACCCGCAACAGCCTCGGCCTCGACTTGGACTGAACTTTGGCAGCAGCTAAAAGTCAGGCTGAATGCAGGAGAACGCTTTTGGCAGCCAAACGCAGAAGTACAATTGATGGGGAACGATCGACTTTTAGATATCCGCCAACTGCAAGAGATAGCGCAGGCCCTGTCGGAAGTGGAACTGCAACTCAAACGAGTCCACACCAACCGCCGCCAAACCGCCGTTGCCGCAGCTACGGCAGGCTATTGTGTAGAACAACAGCCTCCGGTTTCTTCCCTGAATAAAGCCACTGCCGAAAAACCGCAATCCCTGGCGGAACCTTTATATTTGCAGATGACAGTGCGATCGGGCGTAGAAATTCGTCATCCAGGCACCGTCGTACTTTTGGGAGACGTAAATCCGGGTGGCTCAGTCATCGCCGGAGGCGATATCCTAGTTTGGGGCCGTTTGCGGGGCGTCGTCCACGCCGGTGCCGCTGGCAACACCAAAAGCGTGATTATGACCTTGCAGATGGAACCGATGGTGATTAGGATTGCTAAGTATGTTGCCAGAGGCCCAGAAACCTCACCCGCTCAGTTTTTCCCGGAAGTCGCCTATGTGACGCCTCAAGGGATTCGGATCGGTAGAGCCTCTGATTTTGACAAATCGCAGTTAGTCGGGGGTAATGAGTAATCGGTAATTGGTCATTGGTAATGGGTAATTCTTAATACTATTTCTCTTTAAGCCTGCTGTTGATAATTTTTGCCTTGGCTAAATCAGTCACTAAAGGACGATTTTTAAATTAAGTGCAAATTGATAGAGGATTAGTAGAACAAGGAGAGTTTTGAGTGTTGAGTTAATTTACTGAATAACAGATGGCTGCCAAATTCTCTAAGAATAATTGCTAATTATCAACCAACAATAAGACAAATTATCCATTGCCAATAACCAATTACAAATTGCCAATTACAAATTGCCAATCACCAATTCCAAATAAATCTAAAATCGCTTATGGCTCGCATTATTGTTGTTACATCAGGGAAAGGCGGGGTAGGAAAAACAACCTCCACAGCCAATCTCGGCATGGCTTTAGCTAAGCGGGGGCGGAACGTTGCCGTAATTGATGCCGATTTCGGTCTCAGAAATTTAGACTTGCTGCTGGGCTTAGAAAATCGGATTGTTTACACGGCATTAGAAGTTCTCGCTGGAGAGTGCCGATTAGAGCAAGCTTTGGTGAAAGATAAGCGGCAGCCGCGCTTGGTGCTGTTGCCGGCTGCCCAAACTCGGATGAAAGATGCCATCAGCGCTGAGCAAATGAAGCAGCTTGTGGGGATGTTGGGACCAAAATATGACTATATTTTGATCGACTCTCCTGCTGGAATTGAACAAGGTTTTCAAAATGCGATCGCCCCGGCTCAAGAAGGGATAATTGTTACCACTCCCGAAATCGCTGCTGTCCGCGATGCCGATCGAGTCATCGGCCTGCTGGAAGCCAACAACGTCAAGAAAATCAACCTAATCGTCAACCGGATCAGACCCGCAATGGTGCTGGCAAATGATATGATGTCGGTACAAGACGTGCGGGAAATCCTCGCCATTTCGCTGTTAGGCGTCGTTCCCGACGACGAGCGCGTCATCGTTTCCACCAACCGAGGCGAACCATTAGTATTGTCGGAAACGGCCTCTTTAGCTGGAACTGCCTTCGACAATATTGCCCGCCGCTTAGAAGGCGAAAAAGTTGATTTTCTAGATCTCAATCCCCGTCGGGAAAACTTCTTTACTCGCTTCCGCAAGTTCTTAAATACTAAAATTATGTGATGTGCTGCAATATTGGCGATCGATCTTTAACAGCAGCGACCGCATCACAAAAACTAGCCCAAATTTTCCCCAGTGACACCAGTTCCCAAAAAGAATGAAACTGTAGCCCAACTCCAAACCTGACGGGAATCAGTGATTCCCCAATCGAAAATCGAAAATCGAAAATCGAAAATGGTATGACCTTTTCTATGCCTAACCCTTGACAAACCAGCCTGACCCATGATACATACACTTCTCGAACGACTTTTCCCGCGCACCCCTGACAACAGCCGCGACGAGGTAAAACGGCGCCTCAAACTGGTTCTAGCCCACGATCGCTCAGAACTCAGCCCAGAAATGGTTGAGTCGATGCGCCGAGAAATTCTAGAGGTGGTGTCTCGCTACGTGGAAATCGATACCACCGGCTCTGAGTTCTCGTTGGAGAGCGACCAGCGGGCCACAGCACTAATTGCAAATCTCCCGATCCGGCGCGTCAGGCTGGAACATCCACCGGAGAATATGCCCCAGAATTTGCCCCCAAATCGATCGGAAAATTTGGTCCAGAATCGGCCCGAGTATGTACCGGAGTATGTAGTCGAAACTCTCCCCGACATTAGAGATTAACAGGGGTGCATTTTCGCCTTGGTAAAAATATTTTTTTTATTTGATTGCGATCTCGCAAGCGATCGCGAGTTTTGTCCAAGCGAGTTCTTGAAGATCGCTACAAAAACAAAACTGAGATGCTCCATCAAAAACTCTTCTTGTTTATATACAAAATGTTTGAATATCCGAAAAAATCACCGGATGAACGATCGCTCTACGATTCAATTGTTGTTGAGTTTCCAGCTTCATAACGCTCTCACCAAAATCACATTGCAGTTGCTTTGGCGAGAAATCACGGCTGGAATATTTCCCTGTTTCATCTGTTGCAACAATCCCTCTCGACTCGCACCCAAAACAATCACATCGCTTCGATCCTGTTTGGCATAACTCAACACTGCCGCCGACACAGAATCAGCACATACAGAAGTCGTCAAGATAGAGGCGTCCACTTGGGGCTTGAGAAACTCAGCGGCAAGTTTCAAGACTTCCTCAGTTGGTTCAAAATCAGTACGATCGTCGGCTTGGCGCTCCTTAGAAGCATCGTACACATGAAATAATCTGACTTGTGCGGTTTTGCTCAGAGAAATCAATCCAGGTAGCAACCGAACTGCTTGTTGGGCATTGGGGCCGCCTGCCATTGGTACCAACCACCGCTCAAATATTGCTTGATCGGTTAACTTCACCAACACCACTTCACAAACAGCCTGTCGAATCATAGTATCGACAACTCGACTAAAAACCCGCCCCGGTGTTTTAGTGCTGCCTTTCCACCCCATTAAGACAAGATCGATATGTCGCTCTTCGATCGTTTGGAGAATGGCACTTGACAAATCATGCGCCACTAGAATCTGGGTATGGATCGGAACTCGCCACGCTTGACATAGACGGGTTGCCTGCTTTAGTAGCTTTTGACCCTCAGCCGTTTTTACTGGAGTTTCTGCAAGCACATGATGTCTTGGCACAACAATCACCTGCAAACATTCAATTTCATAGTTGCGCTCGCGGGCAATTGCCACTGCCATTTCTAACAGCGTCAGGGATGTTTTTGGATTGCTCAACGGCACGAGGATGCGCCCTTGTCCAGTTTCTGGCGATTTGGTTTGGTGAATTATCCGAGCTCGTTCTACCTTGGGTTGAGCGAGACTTTCGTTGTTGAGATAAGCTGCTTCAACGCGAATGATATCGCTGCGGGTAATAATACCGACCAATCGCCGTCCTTCTACGACTGGTAAGCTATTGAGATTGTGTCGGTCGAGCAAATGCAGCACATAGGCAAGCGTATCTTGTGGATTAATGCGAACGGGCTCTGGTGTCATCAGATCGCTGACAAGATTTTCACCATTCAATCCACGTGCAGAAAAGTTGGCAATATCCTTTTGAGTTAAAATGCCGACAAGCTTGCCGCTTTCTACCACCGGAAACGTGCGGTGGGAAGACTGAGAAAACGCCTGTAACGCTTCTTCGAGCCGAATTCGACTAGAAAGCGTTTCTACATTAGGCTGCATCACATCCAATGCAGTTAGATCTGTCCAAGGATCTTGAGCGCTCGTTTCTTTCGTCAGGTGAATGCCTTTAAAGGCGAGTAAGCGATCGTAAAGCGAACCCTCATCGAGCAATTCTGCAATCAGGTAAGAAGTCACAGATACGATCATCAGCGGCAACACTAAATTAAAGTCAGTCGTCATCTCAAACACCAGGATTACTGCAGTAATCGGAGTGCGAGCAACCGCACAGAAAAATGCCGCCATCCCAACCCGTGCATAAGTGGTTGCCAGACTTAAACCCAAAACTTGGTATTCTGCGACTCCTACGAGGTATCCTAACGCTGCACCGAGTACCATGCTGGGAATCAGCAACCCGCCCGGTGCGCCAGAACCGTAGGTGACGACGATCAGAAAAAACTGGATGCAAAAGACGATCGCCACCAGTTGCCAGTCTGTATTTCCGGTTAAGAGGAGTTCTTTGAGTCCGGCATTGTCTCGAAATATATCTGGTAAGGCGGCGAGTGCAATTCCCGCGATCAGCCCAGCAAATCCGATTCGCTTGGATAAGCTGACATTGAGAAAGCGGCGGTACAACGTCAAGCTACTCAGAATCGATCGATTGAACAGCACGCCCAAAAAGCCTGCTAGGATTCCCAGAAGCAAGTAAAAGGGAATCTCAGGAGCCGAAAAGCTAGTATTAGATACCACCAGATGCAGATCTAAATCGAGATTGTGCGAACCGCTGATCCGAGCGACCACAGACCCGATGAACGAAGCCAGGATTGCCGTTCCCAAGGTGATGCCAGACACGTCTTGCAACAGTTCTTCGACCACAAATAAAACACCTGCGATCGGCGCATTAAACGCGGCTGCAAGTCCCGCTCCGGCACCTGCTGCGAGGATCTGACGGCGATGATCGGGTGAAGTTGGAAACCATCGACTCAGTTGACTCGCTAACGCTGCCCCAATCTGTACCGTCGGGCCTTCTCGTCCGAGGGGCATTCCTGCAGCGAGTACGAGGGTGGCGCTGACCAACTTCACTAGGGCAATTCGCAAATTCAAAGGCATCGGAACGTTGGCGAGTACCGCCTTTACTTCGCTCATGCCGCTCCCGCTGGCGGCGGGAGCCATGCGCTCGACTATCAATCCAGACAAGAATCCGCCTAGCGCTCCGATCAAGGGCAGCGCAATATACGCCGGGATTAAATGCGTTGCCTGCTGCCGCCAGCCGCCGAGCCAACCAACTCCTTGTGCCAACAATAGCGCAGCCAGTCCTGACACTAGCCCAATCAGGCAGGCTTCAAAAATCGCCAATCGCTTGGGACGCAACAGTAGATGGGAAAAGCGACTCCAGATAAGTTTTCCGATGCGTATCATTTTGCCTTTGGGGAAAGTGCAGACGTTGACGATCCGGTTAAAGCAGCGGTTTGGGGGATGGTGGATTGAGACCCGCAGGCTGCTCGGTGGGCGATCGCCAAAGCTGTTGTGGGTGATGCCTAAACCAGTAGTCTATCGCAATGCCACCGGCGAACAACAGCAGCAATAAATATAGTTCTGTTCGCCCAAAAATAGGGTTTGAGCGATCGGCGGGAGGGAATTTTCTCTCTTTGTCATCAAATTCGTCTTTCATCTTGCTCTACACTGAATGGTAACAATGCTCCCATTCTGACTGAAGCGCCTCCGATATTCATTCTTAACGATCGTCGTAGCGTCTAAAAGTCTATGAGATGCTTGCTTGTAACTGAAGTTCTAACGGTCGGTCGGAGCGAATTTCTAAGCCTGGTAAATCGTGTTTTACTAATATTTTTTCGTCTGTTTCAGCAGTGGCGCTCGGCCAGAGCACCCAGCGACTGCCTTGGGAAAGAGTGCTTAAACTGGCAGCGTTTGGAGTCAGCCAAATTATCGAAAGTTTCGATCGATTCTCGATCGCCTCTTCCCCAGCATTAACTGCCGCTAAAGTTTCCAAAACTACCCGGTTCCCCGAGACGAGTCCAGTCCCGGCAGTCCAAAGTTTGACGTTTAACAGCCGCTTGCTAGCATAGAAGTAAAGAGACGCAGCTACTGTCACGGCTCGTTCAAATTCTTCTGGCTGCCACGCCGCAGCGCTGTCGAGAGCAATAATAATTTCTTGACCGCCGGCGGCAACTTCTAACTCTCTCACCCGCAGTTCTCCGTAGCGGGCGCTGGTGCGCCAGTGAATTAGGCGGGTGGGGTCTCCGTGGCGGTAAGGTCTGAGGTTGCGGGTGAGACCTTCGGTAGCAGTTTGCGATCGACTGCGATTGTAAAATTGCGGGCTGTCTTCTTGACCGATGCGATCGATCAAAGGACAAGTGCTCAACGGCAAAACCTGCGGGTAGACAACCGCCACCGCTTTCGCCGGACGGCTGCGGCGGCACCAAAACAACCCTAAAGGCGCAGCCGTTCTAAAGTGCACCTCTTGCCAGCGATAAATACCGCGCTGCCGGACTTCTAGATAGTATGTATCCTTGTATGTACTGTTAGGCTCTATGACCTCGATCGGGCGGGCGACGGGTTCTCCCAATACAAACGGCAAGATGTCTACCACTTGCAACAAAGTCTTAGGTTCGCGGGCGCGATTTTCGATTTCTAGTTCAACGGTGATTTGATCGCCCGCACTCACCGGTTCGATGGGGCGGCGGCGGACTTCCAAGGAACGGAGCGATTTTCCCGGCAAAACCGCCGCTACTCCCAACAGCGCCAAACCCCCACCGCTGAGCACGTACAGCCACCCAGACATTGTATTAGTCGCCGACCCAAAAAAGAAAACCGTCATCCCCGACAGCAGCCAACCGGCGTAGGCGGGGGTAACAGCGCGATTTTCGAGCCAGTCGGCGATTTTGTGACCGATGTTCATAGGAGTTTAAATTGTTAATTACTCGATCGCCCTATCAAGCCTAATTGTAAAATCTTCTCAGCATTTAACACCGAATTAGCTGCGAGCGATAAGATTAGAAATCGGGCATTTTTTCGCAATAAATCTACATTGACTGGAGACAAAAAAATGAACCCATTAAACAATCCTACACCGCTTCGACCAGACGCTCAAGCCCGCCGAACACCGCCCCCGCCCCCGCCCTTGGCTGCCACTCCCGCGCCGCCTCCTGCACCAGCGCCGAGTGCGCCCCCCGCAGCCCAGCACCGGTCTGTTGAGACACCGGTCAGTACGATCGAACAAATGGTCAGAGATGCCCATAGCGCAGGAGCTTCCGACATTCACGTTCGAGTCGGCCAAGTACCTCGATTTCGGATTCGGGGGGTGATGCAAGTAGCAACCACCCACCCCAAAGTAACGCCAGAAATTTTTGAAAATTACCTAGCCGAAATTCTCACCCCCGAACAGCGGAAACAGTTTGCAACTACCAAGGAATTAGACTCAGCAATTTTTTACCCTGGCTTCGTGCGGTGTCGGCTAAACTGTTTTGATTCTCTCAGCGGTGGTGCCCTAGTATTGCGGTTGATTAGTTTGGAAATACCTACTATCGATTCCTTGAGGCTGCCAGAAGTTTTCAAAAATATCATTTTGCGATCGCAGGGATTAATATTGGTTACAGGGCCTACCGGTTCGGGGAAATCGACAACCGTAGCTGCGATGATCGACCACCTCAACCAGATGGCGCAGAAGCACGTAGTTACAATTGAAGACCCGATCGAATTCATTCACCCCTCTAAAAAATGCTTGGTCAGCCAGCGGGAAGTCGGCTTGCATACCCACGAGTTTCAGCAGGCTTTGCGCGCAGTTTTGCGTGAAGATCCCGATGTAATTCTAATCGGGGAAATGCGCGATCGCGTTACCATCAATACAGCGTTGCAAGCAGCTCAAACTGGTCACTTAGTATTGGGAACTCTCCACACTCGCAGCGCCATTAACGCTATTAATCGGTTGTTGAACCTCTACCCGCCTGAAGAACAACAGGCCATGCGGATTCAAATTTGCGATTCTTTAGTAGCGGTAATTGCCCAACTTTTGCTGCCAACAGTTGATAACCGTCGGGTAGCAGTTCACGATATTTTGGTGAATACACCTGCCATGCACGATTACTTGATGAAAGGTGCTGATGATGAAGCTTTCCGATTAATGGAACATGATACTTACGAAGGAATGCAGATTATCAACCAGGGTCTTTACAAACTGGTGCTTGAAGGCAGAGTGACGATCGAAGAAGCGGCCAAAACTTCTCCCGAAGCCAGCGATTTAGACCGTCGCTTGCGAACAGGAGGCTACGATGTTGGGGACGCTCGTGGCTTTGAAGGCAGCAAAAAAGAACGCATTGTTCGCGCCTAGTAGCAGCACACATACAGGGGTAGGCACCGCAGGACTACCCCACCCATCGGGTAGCAATCTTTTGGACCGACCGAAATATTTGGCGCTTTTGTGCGTATTTTTACTTAAACTTTAACTATATTTAGTAGCAACGACTACATTACGGTATAGTTGTAAACTGCTATACTTAATGTTAAGTAGATTGTTAAGTTTTTTAAATGCCGACGCTACTTTACATTAACTTTAAAATTGCGTGAAAACTCGCAGTTGATTGCAAAGAAATAGTAAAGATCTGTTCTGAGTATTGCCAACAGTCAGCAACTTTAGTTTATAGTTGTAGAGACAAATTTTAGACAGAGAAGGTTCCGACTTTGCCGATCGCAAAACTAAGCAGGTAAAAAAAGCGCTTAATAAAACTACAAGTAGGCTTAATACAAGTAATTAGTAGCAGAGCCGATCGCGTGTCTTTCCGATTAAGTGGCTTTCAGTCTAAAAAATCTTAAAACTAAGCAGACTTGGAAAGATTCTGTCCCTCGAAAATCTGTTTAACAACTCGCTTATCACCAACCGTATTTCTACAATTTAAAGGAGCCCAAAAAGTGAAGAGTGCATTTAACCCCTCAGCAGTGTTTGAAGGTGCCAGCAAAGCAGAAATCATCGATCGCATTCAGCAGCTAGTTCCCCCGGGTTCCCCGGAACCGCAAGATCCTGAAATCCTAGCGGCCTTACAAACTCTCACCGCACAGCTAATCGCAGCCTATCAAGCCGACGGACAATTAGAAAGCGAACCATTTAGTGACGTGCGCGATCGCACTATTCACCTATACGCATCCGCAGTCAGCAGCCAAATCAAAGGAAAAACCATCCTCATCACCGGTGGAGAAGGATGTGTCGGAAGTTTCTTAATCAAAAAACTCCTCGAATTAGGCGCAACTAAAATCATTTCTGCAGACAACGCCCGATGTCAAAACCCTGAAGAAAATCTCCCGCTTTTTAACAGAGAAGGTGCTGTAACTTTCTATGCCACCGACATTCGCAACCTCGACGCGCTCAAACACATATTTGAGGTAGAAAAACCAGCAATTGTTTTTCACCTAGCAGCCCAACGCCAACCCGGACTCGCTGAAATCAAAATCCGAGAAACCGTTACAACCAGCCTGTTAGGATGTAAACACATCATCCAACTCTGCGAAGAATACGGCGTAGAAAACTGCATCTTCTCTTCCACAGGCAAAACATCTCGATATTTTACAACCGAAGTTTACGCTGCCTCGAAGAAGTTTGCAGAATGGCAATTTGCCAAAGCAGCTCAAGAAGGAGATGTCACTTACGGGATGGTTCGCTTTACTCATATGTTGGAAAATAGCTTGTTCTGCGAGCAAATGTCCAACAAAGTAAAGCAAGGTAAAACTGTCAATGTTCACGCTCCCCACCGCTACGTAACCGCTCAAAATCTGATCGAAGCGGTACATTTATTGCTGAACGCGCTGGTTGTGTCCGTCCCAGGAAAACTGAAATTTGTCGCCGTGAGTAATCTCGGGTGGCCGACAGAAACCTTGGAAGTAGCTCTTTATAAAATTCTTGAATCAGGCAAAAATCTGCCGATTTATTTTCAAGGACTTTTGCCGGGATATGAAGAACCGTTTTTCCTGGGACAGTTTGACTGGGAAAAGCCTACAGACATTCACCTCCTAATAAATGTTTTGGAAGATCCTTTTAGAAGTGTGGATGATGCTGGCGACATGGTGAGTGTAGAATTAGCTCCTTTTTCTTTGCGCGTGTTAGATAAACAAGTGTCGAAGCTGGAAAGCTTAATCGGCGATCCAGATTTCCCGGAAGTGCAAATCAAGCACGCTCTGGTCGCAGCGGAAAAAGAAGTAATTGCTTCCTCTTTTGCGTGGAGTTCGCCCCAAGACTTGTTGAAGATTTTGCAGTGGGGAATCCATCCGAAGAAATTGCAAGGTTACGGAACGGAAATCGCTGACTACAGGGAGATTATCGAACTCCTCCTGCAAGGAATTTACGGCAGACTTGATAAAGAAGTGTTGCACAGTGCTGGAGTTACGGTTGATGAATTTGATGACTTAGTTGAGAGTCTTTCTACGCTGGATTCTATTCAAGCAGAAGTGGGATATTTGCGATCGGTGTCGAGATATATCAGAGAATTGGTACCCCCCGCATATTTCACAACCAAAAAATCTCAACATGTTGCTGTTGTCCGCGATGCCGCGTAGCTTGAACATAGCTCTGAGTTTGGAGAGTGCTTCCTAAGTGGCCACCCACAGGGGATGAATGATCTAAACATCGACTAAGTTTTTAGTGGATTACAAACAGAACACCCAGAAACCTGGTTTCTCAAAGAAACCAGGTTTTTAGGCGTGTTTAAGGTTTAGTTAAATTCATCTACTTACCTTTTTCATACTCGACATGATATGATATTATTTAGGCTGGCATAACAGCAATCCAATTTATTTGTAGCGAGGACACCAGTGCTAGTAGTTTTATGAGGCCTTAAGTCATCACTACCAATGTTATAAAGGTGATTTTTCCCGGGCATGATATGATGATACTTTAGATAGCGTTGTGCAATGAGTTAATACCAATTAACTATAAAGCTGCACTTAATATAACGCTAAGGATAGAGTTCCAACCATAGAGAGATCAGCCTCATGAGCGTGTATCTTGATAGTGAATCGGTATAAAAAAGATGCGATTAGATTAGATTAAATGAACTGAATGAAAGCAACAAATAAAATAAAATTAAGGTACTAGAATTGTGGAAATTAATCAGCTACTGTTTTTATTAATTGATGTTGCGTTATTGGCGATCGCCCTGATCCTGCTAATTCCCGTTTCAGTTCTATTTCTAGAATGCAGTGCAGCTTTCTTCTCCGGCTTCCGCCCCACAACGGAAACTAAAGTGCCCCGCCCCAAAATAGCAGTTTTAATTCCCGCCTACAACGAAGCAGCAGGAATTGCCGCCACCATCTCCACCATATTGCCGCAGCTAACACCTCAAGACCGCCTGTTAGTGATTGCTGACAACTGTATCGATGCCACGGCAGAAATCGCCCGTAACTGCGGTGCAAGTGCGATCGAGCGCCAAGACACACAACGCAAAGGCAAAGGCTACGCACTGGATTTCGGCTTGCAGTCGATGGAATCAGACCCCCCCGAAGTCGTCATCATGGTTGACGCAGACTGCATCTGTGGGCCAGACTCTATAGAAAAATTAGCCAGGGTTGCAGTTGCTGAACAAAGACCAGTGCAAGCAACTTATCTCATGGAACAGCCACCCAATCCTACTCCGAAAGATTCCATTTCTGCTTTAGCATTTCTTGTGAAAAACTTAGTCCGCCCCAGTGGATTAAAAAAGTTAGGATTCCCATCCTTACTAACAGGTACTGGCATGGCTTTTCCCTGGTCGATAATTCGATCAGTTTCCCTAGCTAGCAGCAATATTGTTGAAGATATGCAAATGAGTTTGGATTTGGCGATCGCCGGACATCCCACAGTATTCTGCCCCGAAGCAAACGTCACCGGGTGTTTGCCACAGCAGCAAGCAGTAGCTAAAACTCAAAGAACCCGATGGGAACATGGACACTTGCAGACGTTGCTAACTCAAACTCCCAGGTTGGCGACAGCTTCGATCGAGCAACAGCGTTTTGACTTAATGGCGATCGCCCTCGACTTATCAGTCCCTCCCCTATCGCTTTTAGTGGCTATTTGGCTAGCGACTTTTGCCGCCTCTATACTAGCAGCCATCATCGGAACATCCCCGCTTCCCGCTATCATTTTAGCAGTACAAGGACTGCTAATTTTAGTTTCAATTGTCAGCGCTTGGGCAAAATTCGGGCGTGCCGACATTTCCGGTTCAACCCTTTTATCCGTACCTTTTTACATCCTTTGGAAAATCCCTTTGTATCTGGGTTTTATCCTGAAGCGGCAAACTAAATGGGTACGGACAGAACGCGATGTTTAGTATTCGGTAGTATTGGTAGGGTGCGTCAGCCCGATTCTCGATCCAACTAGAAAATCTCGTTTATGACGCATCTGATGATGAATAAACGGCTTGGATCAAACTCTATTTATTTTGAGGTTAAACAAAGTATCTTACCGCATCTGAGATACAATTATAACTTAGCCTGCTTAAGACAAAGATTAGGCATTAATCCCTTTTTCTGAAATAATTCGATCTACTTCCTAAGAGTGGATACATAAATAAATTAAAATAACATGAGAAACTTGTTCTTTTGGAGGATTCCCCCATCTGAGGCTGATTTTTCAAGGCTGTGGGAGGATGCTACTTTTGTCTTTGATACAAATTTCCTCCTCGACCTATATCGAGTATCGCATTCTACGGCAGAGAATTTTCTAAACATACTACAACAAATTAAGAACAGAATTTGGTTGCCTTACCAAGTAGCAGATGAATTTTTGAGGCGCCGAGAAGAGATAATTGCTTCTGAAGTAGAATCTTTTCAAAAAGCTCTATCGGTACTTGAAAAATGGAAATCAGAACAACAGAACTTTAATAGTCTTCGGGGTTCTCTTAGGCAAACAGGAAGGATAGTATCTGCTGAGGTGGATTTTTTGTTTGGCGATCAAAAACACTATCTTGATGCAGTTGATGCTGTGGAGAAAGCTTTTCGAGAAAAAATAGAACAAATTGCTAGCGATCATTCTTCACTGCATTCAGATAAAGACAGCATTCTAGAGAACCTTCTTTTATTGTTTGATGATTCAAAAGTAGGGGAACCATTTAATGAACAAATATTGCCAAATTTGTACAAGGAAGCTGAGGATAGGTATAAAGTATTGGTAAGTGTTCAGGGGGGTAACGAGAGAATAAGGGTTTCAGGCGATAAAATCACTTGACTTAGCCTCCTAAGTTCAAACTTAGGGGTTTAATAGTGTCCCAAACCCTATTAACTTCGTACCCCCCCCTGAACACTTACAAGTATTGAAGCCTCCTGGTTTTAAGGATGCTGAAGAAAAGGAGGATGAACGGAAGTATGGAGACTTTATCTTGTGGAAGCAAATATTAGAATTTGCCAAAAAAGAATCTCGACCAATTATTTTCGTAACTGGAGAAAAGAAAGAAGATTGGTGGGTCAAGAAAAATAAAAAAATAATTTCTCCGCACGTTGAGCTAAGGCGCGAATTTCATGAGTATGTACACCAGCCTTTTTGGATGTATCAAACTCAAGATTTTCTTCAAATAGCTAAGGATAAATTAATGGTTGAGATTGACCAAAAATCTATCGAAGAAACAAATGCTATTGCTGATATTGAGTTGGTTGATGAGCAGGATAACGACACTTTAAGACAAGCTCTTGAAATACAAATTTCCAATTCTGTGAGGCACTCCCTAGACCAAATGAAGCTGCGTAACTATGAGTTATTAATGAAGGCGGTCGATCCAATTCTCCAACCCAACTCTGTACAACAATTGAGCGAGCAGA
>NZ_JAUBQW010000075.1:14454-30510 GCF_036701485.1 Microcoleus sp. Pol11C3
TTAAGGCAGCCGCTCAAATTCTCCAACCCAACTCTGTACAACAATTGAGCGAGCAGATTAAGGCAGCCGCTCAAATTCTCCAACCCAACTCTGTACAACAATTGAGCGAGCAGATTAAGGCAGCCGCTCAAATTGTCCAACCCAACTCTATACAACAATTGAGCCAGCAGATTAAGGCAGTCGATCCAATTGTCAAGCCCAGCCCTCTACAACTATTGAGCGACGAGCAGATGAAGGCAGCCGCTCAAATTGTCCAACCCAACTCTATACAACAATTGAGCGAGCAGATTAAGGTGCCTAGCTCTGCCCTACATCAAGCTCAAGAGCGGGTGAAGGTGCTTCAAGACAATAGCACATTTCAGCTAAATCCACCCATACAAAAACTAATTTCAGAAACTATAACAACAACATCTCCAGAAAATGGAAAATTACAAGAAATTGATACACCAGCAAGCAATAGCAATAATGAGCCAACCGCTTCGCCAATACTCGATCGACCTCAAGACGAAGCCGAAGGCAGCTAATCTCAATCTAAATCCCAAAGACGCTCACCTTCAAAGAAACGTAACGAAAGCAATCTCAAAAATTCAAACAAGTAGAACTACTCACTTTAATTACCACAGTTGAGGAGGCGGGAAGTGGGTTCAATGGCAAAATAGAAGTCCAACTCTTCGGATTTGCTCGAATAGGAGTTTCAAGCCGCACTCACCGAAGCAACTAAACGAAGATCGCGGCGACAAACTCTAGACAGGCTCTAATGTCTGTTTCTGTCAGTTCTGGGAAGTCGTCAATAATCTCAGTAATAGACATTCCAGAAGCCAGCCAGCCAAGAACGTCGTAAACCGTAATCCGCATCCGACGAATACAGGGCTTGCCACCACGCTTATCCGGCTCTATGGTGATGATGTCGTGATCGCTCATGATACAGGTAAAGTGTTTGCATCTACATTAGAGAAAAACATATCTGAAAATAAAAACAAAAAATCTGAAGCTGGAAAATTCCAACTTCAGACTTTTACTAACTCCCCGGGTAGGATTTGAACCTACGACCAATCGGTTACACTTATCCCAACGTTTCCGAAGGGCGCGGACTATTTCATCATCCCTACAAATCATGTTTGTGATCTGTCGTCGGATGTCAGGCGCTATGAGATTTATTGGTTAGGCTCCTCATCTCTAGTCTCTGCACCTTTCCGGCTACTTGCGATCGTAACCGCTGCCTTTCGCCAGACTTGGCTCAAGATTGCCGCCACCCGAAGTGCTGCGATTTCCTTGAATTCACCCGATTTTTCAGTATCCGTTACCGGATAGAGCTGCTATGTCACTAGCGCTTTTGGTTGATGCCAAAGGCTTGCATTCATTACAGCCGACCGCTCTGCCACTGAGCTACCGAGGATTGGGGGTGTTTGTTACCCACATTTACTAATAATAGCTGAACTTACTCGATTTGGCAAGGCCTTTGATAAACTTTTTTTTTGTCAGACAGCAAGCGGGTTTCAGCAGCTAATGCAGCCCCATTCTCAACTTGGCGAGACGCTGCTGGGATTCTGGATCGAGGGAATTGGCGAGAAAGCGACTGGAATTGTGTTTGCGGGATTTGTGCTGGCGCTCGCTGCGGCGGGCAGTGGATTCTACGTCAGCCGCTAGTTGTTCGGCGGACATCCATTCGGCACCGTAGCCAACTACGGTCAATTGCTGCGCTCGGTCTGAGGTGGCGACAATCATGCGGCCTTTGCCTTTGACCGATCGCAAATCATACCGCAAATTAGCACAAGATTTTTCAATATAAGTATCTGCCGTCTGACCGAAGTCAGTGTAGTGCACTGATAAATTTTTAGTAATAATTTCTTTGACGCTGGGAGTATCTCGATAGTGAGCGTCAAATACCAGTCTGGCCTCAAAATCTTGAACCGCGCTGTAGTTAACTAAAACCTCAATCAACTCGCGGCGAGCTGTTTCGAGTTCATCGCGATCGCGCTTCTCTCGGAGTCGAGGCCAAAGTCCAATTATGTTATAGCCGTCTACAAGTAAAACTGCTTGTGATACATAGGGTGACATGGTTCAAGGCTGAAGAGATCCAGCACGTATAGGACATTATTTGCATTGTTCATCAAAGCTTTTGTTCAATAATATTACCTATTGATGTGTAATTGCTAGGTTACATCGCAATAATTAAACCCCCCAGAGCCAGCTTTACCTGAGTTTTGGGGGGTTAGATTAACCGATAAATTTTCCGGCTTATTCGGCAGATTCCAGCGATACGGGCGATGGCTTACGCCCCGCTTCGCTACTTACAACTGTCGGCAGGGATATTTTCTCAACAGCAGGAGTACAACCGAGCCACTGCACCGACAACTGGGCAAACTGCTGCGGGGGGCCGCTCACGCAAAAACGAGTCGGTAGCGCAGTACCAGCATTCCGCAGCCCCAAAAGCTCCAATTCTCTGGCAGCAGCAGCCACCACCCGTACCGCAGGATCGATCAATGTCACCCCAGCAGGTAAAAGCGAGCGAAGCACAGGAGCCAACAGCGGATAATGAGTGCAGCCGTAAATCAGCGTATCGATGCGCTGCTGAATCAAAGGAGCCAAATATTCCCGAGCCACCTCACAAGTATAAGGGTCGTGAATCCGGTTTTGCTCCACCAGTGGCACAAAAGCCGGACAGCTAACCTGCCACACCAGGCAAGAATCGTCCATCTCCAAAATCGCATTTCGATAAGCATTGCTAGCAGCCGTAGCAGGAGTTGCGATGACCCCGATCCGCTTGCCTTGCTGCACCGCAGCCTGCGCCCCCGGCAGAATTACTCCCAGCACCGGGATATCAAACTCAGCCTGCACCATCTCCATCGCCAAAGCAGAACTGGTGTTGCAGGCCATAATCACCATTTTCACATCCTGTTCCACCAACCAGGCCATTATTTCGCGGACAAACTCCACAATTTCTGACGGCGTGCGAGTGCCGTAAGGCAGCCTCGCTGTATCTCCAAAATAAAGTATCGATTCGTTGGGCAATTGTCGATACAACTGGGTCAAAACAGTTAAACCGCCCACGCCGCTGTCAAAAATACCGATTCTTTGTTGACTGTTGTCTGTTGACTGTTGACTGTTGACTGTTGTCTGTTGACTGTTGTCTGTTGACTGTTGTCTGTTGTCTGTTGTCATTAGTTACCAATTCCTAATTACCAATTCCCAATTACCAATTACCAATGCCCCAGGCCCAATGCCCCATGCCCCACGCCCATTATCTTTGTTGAAGATAAAGCAAAATGCCGCGAGCGATCGAAGCAGCCATTTGACTGCGGTAAGCTGGGTCAGAAAGCCTAGCAGCATCCTCAGCACCGGTCACAAAACCAACCTCCACCAAAACAGAAGGCATAGAAGTCTTCCTCAAAACATAAAATCTCGCCTGCCGCACCCGGCGGTCAGTCGCCCCCGTCCCCTGCAAAATACTGCCATGAATAACCCGGGCCAAATCTTCCCCGTTCTCGAAATAATAAGTCTCAATCCCGCTAATATCCGGCCGGCTCATATTAATCGAATTAGCGTGAATGCTGACAAACAAGTTAGCATTCACCCGTTCCGCCAGAGAAACTCTTGGTTCTAGGTCGATTTCGCTGTCATCAGTCCGAGTCATCACCGCCTGCACTCCCTGCTGTTCCAGCAGCCTCGCCACCTGAAAAGAGATATCCAAAACAATCTCCTTCTCCTGAATGCTCTGAATCCCGACTGCCCCCGGATCGCGGCCACCGTGACCAGGATCGATCGCTACTACGGCCCGGCGGTTAGAAGCTTGGGGCAAATCCTCGCTTCCCAAAGTCCTTCTCGGCAAAGGCGACAAATTGGGAGTGCGAGTCAAAGGTTGCTGCGCGCTAGCATTCGATCGCAACTGCAAAGACAGCAACTGCGGACTCGGCCTCGTCACCCTGCCTACCTCTACCCCCGATCGCGGCTGCACCCAAATCACCACAGTCTCCGCATCTTCTTGGCTGGCTGTAAACGATACAGGACTGTTGGCATCGAGCTGAGGAATTTCCCCCGTTAGGACACCAGAGGCGATCCTGATCCAGTAAGCTCTCGACCCCTGGTCCCACCCGCTGGTATAGGAGACTTGGCGGTCAGTTCTCACCACCAATTGCGTGCCGTTACTGGCTAAATCAATTGACTGAACTCTCGCTAAATTTCCTTGAGCTTGTCTAGCCGGAGGATCTACAGTCAGGCTGCGGGAAACCGAGGGCTGTCGTACTACACTTCCAGGCAATAGCACAACCCCGCCCAAATTGCTCACAGACGCCTGCCACTGAGTATTAGAATTCTTCATCCGCAAAGTCACGCGGGTAACGGGCGGGTCTGTTGGCAGTTGCCGGACTTCAATCTTGTCAACCCCGTGCTGACCGTTCGTTTGAGGCTGTTGGCTGCTGAGGCCCGGAGCTAAACTAGCTCCTTCAATATCGAGGGTGGCGATGTCCCCGGCCCGACTTTGTTGAAAATTAATTTGGGGGCGACCGCCCGCAGTGCGGACTAAAAAACCGTCCGCCGTTACCTGAACGTTCTGAACTACAGTCGCCTCGGCAGACTGGGCTTGGGATGCTGAAGGTTCAACCGATAACCTTTCTCCCCCGGGCTCTGAAATCGGATTTTGAGTTTCTCCGCGCACCGGCGTTGGCAAATCCACTGTCCACTCGCTCGGAGAAATGCCCCGGAATTTTACTTGCTGAGGGTCTATAGTAAACCCGTCTCTGATCTCGACTACAATTCTGGTCGTATCGTTGTCAAACTGCCCTACCCGCACTGATTCGATCGCCCCTGAGAGCGGTTTGGTGACCGCGGGACGACCCAGACTCGTCCCCGGCAAGTCGATTACCAACCGCATCGGGTTGAAAATCAGTTGAGCCTTGGGTTGTACTCCCCCCTCTGTTGTAATGTAAAGCCGGTTCTCTGAAGCATCAAACCGCCAAGATTGCAGTCTAGCTGCTTCGGCGGCTCCGGCGAGCAAAAATACACTTAAGAAACTCGGTAGTAGCCAGTGGAATTTCACGACAGTTTTTTCCTCGTTTGCGTTACTGCCAAAAGCTGGTAGGGCGCTGCTTGCCCGATCGGCTTTCAGCAGTTAGCCGCCAGCAGACCGGGGGCACGGGGGCCGTCAGTTGTTGGCTAAATTTACTTTTTTATGCGTTAACAGGCTCCAAAATGCCAGATCCCGGCATTTTTGGACTTTTCCGTATACTTGGGGGCGATCGGTTATAAGGTGACTGAAAGATTGCTGGTACAAGGGAAGGTATTTATTTTTAGGAACAAGAAACAAGGCGTCTCTTGAAGCTAGAAGGTACAAGTTAGAAGGTAGAATTTTACGGATCTTTCAGGGAGGGGTTTCATAGCTCTTTAATATTGGCGAAGCTCGTTACGGCAAGGGTTATAATCCGCTTTACATTTGCGTTTTATTCTAACTTTTCATAAAGCACCCCAACAACTTAACAACCTATCTCGGGAACAATCCGGATTTCTAAGATAAATGCGACTTTTGAAGGCAGCCCAAGTTAGTCCCAGACCAAGTGGCATATCCTTTTGAACCAGCCTTGTTACTGAGACTTTGACAGTCAAGTACAACTACATAGCGCCCCTTCTCTCTTTTTTTCTTGAATTTTTAGAGTCAGGGATTTTCGGTGCTGCTTGAAACTTCCTTGGGCGATCGCGACGATGCCCGCCAAGGTGACACTCTGATAGCTAGTCCATGCTGTCTGCAGTAACCGGAGATTGCTGTGTCTTACTTTGGCGGGCAATGCTTTGTCATTAACACTCTTTTTGAGTGCACGACCGGCACCCAGAGGATTGGTTGGTTGACGGGAGAAAAAGTTTTGACGGTAGATGTAGATATAGTTATCGCAGTTGTAAAGTTTTTTCGCCAGCAAAAACAATCGATCGGCTTCTGGGTAAAACCTGTGATTTGGTCTGATGATCTGCCTTTCGACTAACTGCATGACTTATATATGTACTACCAGTTAGAGAAGATACACTATCTTGGCGATTGTGTCAATCTCAGAATTTCTGAAAAAAGCGACCCTAAAAAAGTAGATAAATGACCTCACAGAAAGACTGAAACTTGCTTTCCCACAGGATTCGCGTAGAGCAAAAAATTTGTTTAGGTTAGTTCAAGCCTCCATGAGTGGCCTTCAAGTCAATCTCAAATCTCCAATCTCAAATCGAGTGACTCTCCAGTGAGGGAAGTTTTGTAATATAGCTACCGCACCTGACGGTGAGGACGTTCTTAATTGCTCAAACATAAAAGGTCGATTGCAACTTCGGTATTCCTTCTTCCTTCTGGCTTCAAGATCTGCTATACCATACCACCGAGTGCGATCGAGTTCTAACCACTTTATTTTTGAGCGGGATAGATACTCGCAAGTTATTTTTGTCCATTAGGAACACACCGCCCCGTGTCTAATCAACAGCGCTGCAATTCGCTCTCGCTCATAGGTGCAAAATTCCGGCTCATCCAGTTCAAAATTGCTTGATTTACTTGTTCCGGGCATTCATCCTGGGGACAGTGGCCCGCATTGTCTAATTCAACTAGCTCTACATAATTGGGATTGCATTCGACAAATTGGTGGGGTCGGGCAAACCGAGGGGGAATCATCCGGTCTTGTTTGCCCCAAATTAACAGCATCGGGATGTTTAAATTTCGCAGCACAGTCTTGACACTCGGGCAAAATTGTGAGCTGCCTACAGCTTTAAATAAAGCGCAGAAAGCGCGGGCGGCTCCCCGATCGGCTGCGGGCCCTGCTAGAATTTCCACTAATTCGTCGGTAACAGCTTCCGGGCTGGCGTAGGCAAAGCCAACCCAGCGACGGACAAACGAAGGCTTGCGGGCAAAATAAAACAAAGGCCTGAGTACGATCGGAGAAACAAACAAACTTTCAACAGCTTCGATCGCCGGGAGCAGCCATCCGGGCACCGCCTCGGCTCGCACAGAGGGGTCTGGGAGGCTAATCATCACCGTGCCGGCCACCATGTCCGGGTGAGCCGCTGCGACGGCCAGACAAATCAACGAGCCGATCGAGTTTCCTGCCAATATTACTGGCTCTCTGATAAAAGTTAGCCAAAAATCATAGACTTGATCAACCCACAAAGACACAGAGTAGTCGATCGGAGCTTTTTGGGAAGCGCCAAACCCTAACAAATCCAAGGCGTAAACCGTTTGGTTTTCGGCGAGTTGGGCGAGATTGTGTCGCCAGTGACCGATCGAAGCTCCAAACCCGTGCAGTAAAATAATCGGCGTTCCCGATGCGCGCGGGGCCATTGGTTCGGCCGCAGAATCTTGAAATTCCAGCGCGCCTTGATTTCGTACCCCATCGGGCCGCAAATAAGTGTAGCGAGTTTGCCAACCCCGCCACATCCAGTCTCGTTGAGTTCCCACCCGTTGGTGCCACAGCAGAGAATTTGTCAATTTTGCCTCAGATCGCAACATAAATTTACCAAAAATAATGGGTTTAAAGCCCCGTCCTTCTAGGACGGCTTTCTTTAACTGTGGTATAGTTACGCTAGTTATGTCAGCGTAAGTATGCTTGTTTTTGAGGCAAAACTAGAGGGACAAAGCGAGCAGTACGAGCGGCTCGATGAAGCCATTCGTACTGCTCGCTTTGTCCGCAATAGCTGCCTTAGATACTGGTTGGACAATAAGGGGATGGGTAAGTACGAGTTGAGCGCCTATTGCGCTGTTCTCGCCGCATTGTTTCCGTTCGCCGGCAAACTTAATTCCCAAGCTCGACAAGCTTCTGCCGATCGGGCTTGGAGTTCTATCGCTCGGTTTTATGACAACTGCAAAAAAAACAAGCGTGGGAAGAAAGGCTTCCCACGCTTTAAGAAGCATCAAACACATGGCTCTGTTGAATATAAAACAACGGGCTGGAAGTTGTCGTTCGATAGAAGAACTATCACCTTCACTGATGGGTTTGAAGCAGGAAGCTTCAAGATGTGGGGAACTCGTGACCTTCACTTCTACCAGTTGAAGCAGATTAAGCGAGTGCGTGTTGTTCGTAGAGCTGATGGGTACTACGTTCAGTTTTGCCTTGACCAAGAACGGGTAGAGAAGAGAAAGCCAACGGGTAAGACTGTTGGACTGGATGTTGGATTGACTCACTTCTACACCGATTCGGACGGTCAGACAGTCGAGAACCCCCGTCATCTGAGAAAGTCCGAGAAAGCGATAAAGCGTCTTAGTCGTAAACTTTCTCGCACGACCAAAGGGTCGAAAAACAGAGTCAAAGCGAGAAATCGCCTGAGTCGAAAGCACCTCAAGGTAAGTAGGCAGCGTAAAGATTTTGCCGTGAAGTTAGCAAGATGCGTCATCCAGTCTAACGACTTGGTTGCCTATGAGGACTTGCAGGTGCGTAACATGGTTAGAAACAGACAACTGTCAAAGTCTATATCTGATGCTGCGTGGTCGGCTTTCCGTCAATGGTTAGAATATTTTGGCAAGGTGTTTGGTGTGGTAACGGTTGCCGTACCACCGCACTACACTTCTCAAAACTGTTCCAACTGTGGGGAAGTCATCAAGAAGTCTTTGAGTCAAAGAACACATCGCTGTCACCATTGTGGTTTTGTAATAGACCGAGACTGGAATGCAGCAATTAACATACTTGAGTTAGCACTCCGTACCGTGGGGCACACGGGAACGTTAAACGCCTCTGGAGACATCGACCTCTGCATTGGTGAGGCAACTCCTCAATGTAAGCCGAGTCGTGGAAAGAGGAAGCCCAAGAAGTGATTCTTGGAATCCTGCGGTACGGCTGGGGAGGATGTCAAACTTGCTTATACCTATTCTACAAGGCAAATCAGGTGACTTGAGGGACTTGCCAGACCGGGCGAGATGGGCTACAAAAAGCGGTTGTACCTCATCCTTAAGCTTTTACCCGGAATTTTTGACGGTTTTGTCATCAATCGGGCAAGGGGGCGGGCGATCGTGTGTGAAGTTAAAATAAAACTAGACAGAAACTCAGCCAGACTGAGTAGAATAGCAAGTATTGTAAGAATTCATTTACGATCGTCCAAATATTCCCCAACGCTTTAGCGGAGGGGACACAGGGCGCGGTAGTACGTCCGGTAAGGGTAACACCTTACAAAACAGTTCGATCGTCCAAGTGAAATATGGGCAGTTCAAACCTGTAACTATCAAGAAGCTTCGCTATTAAACTACTGCTTGTAAAACCATTCATGCCTGTGATTGAAAGAAGACAAAATCGCAACCTACCCCAGATCAACGAAAATATTCGATACCCCAAAATCCGGGTAATCGATACCGACGGCGCGCAACTAGGGATATTGACGCCTGCAGAAGCGCTGCGCCTGGCAGAAGAAAAAGAACTCGATCTCGTACTTGTCAGCGACAAAGCTGACCCGCCCGTATGCCGGGTAATGGACTATGGGAAGTACAAATTCGAGCAGGAAAAGAAAGCGCGAGAAGCAAAGCGGAAGCAGCACACTGCCGATGTTAAAGAAGTGAAGATGCGCTACAAAATTGAAGAACACGACTATCAAGTGCGCCTCAAACTAGCAGATCGCTTTATCAAATCTGGGGACAAAGTAAAAGCCACGATCATGTTCAGAGGTCGGGAAATCCAACACAGCAACCTAGCAGAGGACTTGCTTAAGCGCATGGCCACAGATTTGCAGGAAATCGCAGAAGTGCAGCAAGCCCCCAAAAAAGAAGGACGCAGTATGATGATGCTGCTGTCGCCAAAGAAAGTATAAATAGATAGTCATTAGTAAGCAGTCATCAGTCATAAACTGGTGACTGATAGCTGATGACTTCCGAAGTTAGTCAGGAATAAGCTACCACACAGGGAAATCAACGCTGCATGGAAAATTTTCAAATCAGCGGTTCGGCGGGAGTAAGACAAGGAGTGCTGCGATCGCTCAACCTGCGATCGGAAGAAGTAGAGCGAACCTTACTGATGTTCCTCGTCTACACTCTAACCTCCGTCGGGCTGATCTGGCTGGAACTCAGCACAGTAGGTCTGTTTTTAGACGAGTACGGTGCCGACAAAATGCCCTATATCTACATAGCCAGCGCGTTTATCGGTTCTGGCTTGGGATTTGTGTACTCGTGGCTGCAAAAAATCCTGCCGCTGAGGCGCACCGTCGTAGTGGTTCTGGGCATGATGTCGGTACCGCTATTTTTGTTTCGATTTGGAATTGGCTACGAAAATACTAAGATAGCTGGCATCAGCATCGCTTTTATTACTATTTTTTTGATGTGGCTGTGGGTGGAAGCTTGCTATGTCCTCAACGACCTTAATACTTCTATCACTTCCAACCAACTGTTTAATATTAGAGAGATCAAGCGCACCTATCCGCTAGTCAGTAGCGGCTATCTAGTAGCTGGAGTAGTCAGCGGATTTTCTCTGCCTGTTTTGCTGTACGTAGTCGGACTCAAAAACGTTACCCTCATATCGGGGCTGATGGTGGCGACAGGCTCGGTGTTGCTCTACTACCTCACTGAAAAATACAGCCAAGCATTCCCGGAAACGGCTCACTGGACGGATGACGACGAAGACGACGACCAAGAAGAATTTACCGCCCGCAAAGTTACAGGCCCGCTCCAAAAATACGCCGTACCTCTAGTCAGTTTCTTCATCCTCGCAGAAGTCGTCTACGTGCTGGTAGATTTCCAATTCTACAGCCAGCTAGAATACCAAAACCCGGGGGACGGAGCTAGCTGGATCGCTAGCTTCCTGGGCATTTATGAAGGCATACAAGGCCTGTTTCAAGTGGCGACTCAGTGGTTCGCTTCGAGCCGGTTGGTGGAAAGAATCGGTGTATTCGTGACGGCGATGATTTTGCCCACGGGCATCGCTATACTCGGGGTGCTGACCCTAGGAGCATCTCTGGGCCAGCTAGTATCTGTATTCATCGGGCTAATATTGCTGAGATTTTTAGACGAACTGCTGCACTACACGCTGTTGGAAACCGTTAGCCCGGTTTTATTTCAACCGATTCCCGACAATATTCGATCGGGAATTCAAACTTTGGTCAACGGTGTGGGCGAACCTCTGTCCTGCGGAGCTACAGGAGTAGGCATCCTGATTATGCTGTGGGTGACAGGCAAGATACTCCCCCAGCAAGACGAAAATGTATTTCACGACCAGCAAAGCTTGATATTTATTGGCGTGATCGTCATATTGGCACTGTTGTGGGTGTTTGTCGTATGGTTGATCCGCTCTCAATACGTGGGTTTGTTGGTCAAAAGTGCGGAGCGGGGGCGCTTGGGCGTCACAGACGTTGACCTCAAAGCTCTCAAGCGCGCAGTGGTGGAAACTCTACAAAAGCCGGGGGGCGAAGATGAAAAGCGCTCTTGCATAGAACTCCTGACGCAAATTGACCCCAAAAATGTCGGAGAAGTTCTGGCTCCCATCCTCGATTCGCTGTCGCCAGGTTTGCAGCGCCAGAGCTTGGAAACGATGCTGCAACACCCGAACCCCGCATATTTAGAATCTGTCCGCGCACTCTCGCAGCAATCCTTGCCACCGGAGGTTCTGGCCTTGGCTTTGCGCTACATCTGGCTGACGGAAGCTGAACCGAATATTGAGAGCTTGCGGCCTTACTTGCAGCCGACCGTCGATCCGGTGGTGCGGGGTACGGCGGCTGCTTTAATTATGAGAAGGGGCGATCGCCAGCAAAAGGCAGAGGCTACTAATACGCTGCGGCAAATGCTGACACACAAGCAAGAGCGGGAACGTGTTATGGGGACGCGGGCTCTGGGAGAAGCTGATTATTTGCAAGGACTGCGGCTGTACATCCCCAATCTGTTGCAAGATGAATCTCTGCGAGTGCGCTGCGCTCTGTTAGACGTGATTTCGTCTACTCATTCGGAAGAATATTATCCTTCGCTGCTGCGCGGACTTGGTTACAAATCAACTAGGGAAGCGGCTTTGCAGGCTATAGTCAAACTTCACAACGACGCCATTCCTTTGCTCGTGTATTTGGCTGAGGACATCCACAAGTCGGATTTGGTCAGGTTGCAAGCTTGGACGGCTCTGGGTCAAATTGGGACTGCGGAGGCGATAGACATTTTGGTGAGCAATTTGATGACGGCTTGGGGAACGACGAGGCGCAATATCCTCCGCATCCTGTTGAAAATGCCTTCGGAAGCGGGGATAGAAGGGGTTCTAGACCGCATCGGCCGCAGCGGCTTGGAAACTCTCATCGAACAGGAGTTAATGTTTATCGGTCAAATTTATGCAGGTCTGGTAGATTTGTCTGGGGTAACAACCTACGGCAATTTCTCCGATCGGGATGCCAACAGCACCGGAGCACCTGGGAACGATACGGCTCAATTGTTGCAGCGGGCTCTGGCGGGGTTGGAAGCTGATGCTAAGGAGCGGTGTTTTTTGCTGATGAAGTTTCTTTATCCGCTGGACACGGTACAAGCGGCTGCTTTCAACCTCGCTTCGGGTCAACCTTCTATGGTGGCTAGGGGATTGGAAATTCTCGACAATACTGTGGATATAGCTAGGAAGCGATCGCTGATCAATTTGTTGGATCAGCACTCGGAAAGAGAAAAATTGAGCAACCTGTCGGAATTGATGGTTTACAAACCTCTAGCCCCTAGCGATCGCTTGCGTCGCTTGCTAGAATTGCGCCACTTCCTTTCGGATTGGGCTTTAGCGTGTTGCTTTCACTTGGCGAGAGAAGCGCGCTGGAGTCTTACGGCTCAACAAACTCTCGTCTGTCTGCAACATCCGACGGGTTTTGTCCGCGAAGCAGTGTTAGCCTATTTGAAAATAGCCTCGCCGCGAGCTTTGGTCGAATTGTTGCCAAGGCTGCAAAATGACCCCGATAATTTGGTATCCGCTCAAGTTGAAGAGATGATGGCAGAGTTGGGTGCTGGGGGAAAAAGGTAACATTAGTTAGTTGGCAGTTGGCAGTTGTTAGTTGTTAGTTGTCAGTTGTCAGTTGTTAGTGGTTAGTCAACAGTCAACAGTCAACAGTCAGCCGTTTTTATTCCCCTTCTCCTTCCCCTTTTTAAGTTTAAATTAATCACTGCATCTTATTATGTTAACCAGCGTCGAACGCCTATTGTTTGTCAGGGAGGTTCCGATTTTTAAGGAACTGCGGGATGATTTTCTCGTGCGTCTAGCATCGGTAATGGATGAACTTTCGTTTCCTTCCAAGCACAGGATTTTTACGGAAGGACAAGAAGGTCGATCGCTCTATATTTTGGTATCGGGAACGGTGCGAGTGCATATAGGCGATAGGGATTTGGCACAGTTGAAAGCGGGGGCTTGTTTCGGGGAAATGTCGCTGTTTGATGCAGAACCTCGATCGGCTTCTATTTCTACTCTCGAACAATCCGAGTGTTTGATGCTGACTCAAATGCAGCTATACGATGCGATTGATGAAACGCCGGGAATTGCTGTGAATATTATTCGCTTGCTGTCGCGCCGGATTCGGGAGTTGAATCAAAAGTTGAATGCTAAAGAAGCCATGATGCCGCCTACAGAGACTGTGAGAGTTGCGGAAATGCGATGAAATGGGGGAATTGGGAATTGTGTTTTTAGTCGATCGCCAATTCAACAAAGTTTATATTGTAGGGTGCGTATTCCACACCCGACAATAGACTTGCATTGCATCAATCTTTGATAGCTCGAGCGCAGATGAAAAGCAGATAAACACAGATCGACCCCGATGCTTTTCAAGATAGTTTATGACTTTTGCAGTCTTGTTTAATAATTTTTTAGTGAGTTATCAGACAATTAAAAACCCGGTTTCTTGGTGAAGAAATCGGGTTGTTGAAATCGATGATGAAGCGAGATTGGCTGTCTAAACTATTCGGAAAATAAAAGGGTAGCGGTAAGGTTGGTTAGGATTTTGCAAAACGTGGAGGATAGCCATTATTGTCAGTCCCCAGTGCAGCAGATAACCTAGGGGTACTAGGATAAAGCCAGCAAGACCGAAAGTGACGAAAGTTAACACCACAATCACGATGCTGTACAGCCATACATTAAGGTGAAAATTGATGGCTTCTGTGGCGTTTTCTTTGACAACGGGGTCATCTGATACTAACAATACAGCGATCGGCGCTCCGATCGAGAACACTAACGTGCTGAAAAAAATCGCCCCGTGGCACACCAGTGATAGCAGCCTCCGCTTGTCGGAATCGTACATATTAGTTTTCTTCCCTTGACTTTAGTGATAATTTTACCTTTAATAGCAACTGTAGCACAGGCTATAATGGCGATCGGGTGATGATTCCCCTACCTAATTTGTGATGACAACTGAACTCGAAACTGAACTGCTAACTGCTGTTGAGCGCCGGCGCAACTTTGCTATTATTTCGCACCCCGACGCGGGTAAAACTACTTTGACAGAAAAGCTGCTGCTTTACGGAGGTGCGATTCACGAAGCAGGTTCTGTGAAAGCGCGGCGGGCTCAGCGACACGCTACTTCTGACTGGATGGCGATGGAACAGCAGCGGGGAATTTCGATTACTTCTACTGTTTTGCAGTTTGAGTATCAAAATTATCACATTAATCTGCTCGATACTCCGGGACACCAAGATTTTAGCGAAGATACTTATCGCACTCTGGCGGCGGCTGACAATGCGGTGATGCTTGAGGATGCTGCTAAGGGTTTGGAACCGCAAACTCGGAAGTTATTTGAAGTTTGTAAGCTGCGAAGTTTGCCTATTTTTACTTTCTTTAATAAGCTCGATCGCCCTAGCAGAGATCCTTTGGATTTGTTGGATGAAATTGAGAAGGAATTGGGGTTGCAGACTTATCCGGTAAATTGGCCCATAGGTACGGGCGATCGCTTTAAAGGTGTTTTCGATCGCAGAGGGCGCAAAATTCACTTATTCGAGCGGACTAAACACGGTTCTCGGGCTGCTGTTGATACTGTAATTGAATTGGGCGATCCGCGCATTGAGGATTTGTTGGAACAAGACCTTTACTATCAGCTCAAAGAAGAGTTAGAACTGCTGGATGAGTTGGGAACTGAACTCGATTTAGACTTGGTTCGGGCGGGAAAAATGACGCCTGTTTTCTTTGGCAGCGCTATGAGCAATTTTGGGGTCGAACTGTTTTTAGAGGCGTTTTTAGATTACGCTATGAAGCCGATCGCCCGCAAGAGCAGCGCCGGAGATTTGCCGCCAACTTATGAAGATTTTACCGGGTTTGTGTTTAAATTGCAAGCGAATATGGACCCGAGACACCGGGATCGCGTGGCGTTTATTCGGGTTTGTACGGGCAAGTTTGAAAAGGACATGAACGTGACTCACGCTCGTAGCGGTAAAACGGTCCGTTTGTCAAGACCTCAAAAATTATTTGCTCAGGATCGCGAGTCGATCGAGGTTGCGTATCCGGGGGATGTGATCGGTTTGAACAATCCGGGAGTATTTGCGATCGGGGATACTATTTACACTGGGCAAAAACTGGAATATGAAGGGATTCCCTGTTTTTCTCCTGAACTTTTTGCTTTTTTGAGAAATCCCAATCCTTCTAAGTTTAAGCAGTTCCGCAAAGGCGTTTCTGAGTTGCAGGAAGAAGGCGCAGTGCAAATTATGTACTCGGTTGATGAGTCGAAACGCGAGCCAATTTTGGCGGCTGTCGGACAGTTGCAATTTGAAGTTGTGCAGTTCAGAATGCAGTCGGAATATAATGTGGAAACGACGATCGATATGTTGCCCTACAGTGTAGCTCGTTGGGTTGACGGCGGTTGGGAGGCGCTGGAAAAAGTTGGGCGGCTGTTTAATACGGTGACGGTGAAAGATACTTGGGGAAGGCCTGTTTTGCTGTTTAGAAATGAGTGGAATTGCCGCCAGGTGGAAGGAGAGCATCCTGTGTTGAAGTTAAATGCGATCGCCCCTGTGGTTTCTGGTTTAGCTGTGAGCGAGGAGTGAGATTACCGCAGGCAAAGGACACAACACTGTTGTGTCCATACAAATGATATTTATTCGGCTTAAATACGCCGGATATAAGAAGTTACAAGGGTGCATCTCACTTTTGCGAATGTGTCACAAAAGAGTTAAAATGAAAAAGCTAGTAAAATCGTCAAATAAAGATG